>JAOACM010000008.1 GCA_026417845.1 Planctomycetota bacterium
GTGCTCGACCGTCGCCCGGAAAAGGAATGCCCCGGTGCCGCGCCACGCTATGGGAAGCAGTATGACGACGAGGGCCACGACCATCAGCAGGGCCGACACCCAGCCGGCGCCGGAGAAGGCCTTGTCGAGAAGCTTGCGGGTCTCGATACGCATCCGCCTGCCTGCTCCTTCCTCTACTCGCCGGCCATTTTCCGCCTGGCCCTGCGGGCTATCCACTCGCTGGCCGCGTTGCACGCCAGCGATATGGCCAGCAGACTGGCTGCCATGGCGAACAGGACATGATAGCGCGCCGAGCCGGTAACATGATCGGCCTCGCCCATGTCTCCGGCTATCGTGGCGGTAAGCGTCCGGACCGGCTCAAGGTAGTTGTAAAAGGGAGAAGGTATTTTGGCCGAGTTTCCGGAAGCCATCCATACGACCATCGTCTCGCCGATGGCGCGCATGAAGCCCATAAGTACGGCCGCCAGGATGCCGGATGCGGCGGCGGGCATCACCACGCGGATAATCGTCTCGGCCCTGGTGGCGCCGAGCGCATAACTCGCCTCCCGCAACTCGCGCCCGACCGCCTGAAGCGCGTCCTCGGAAACGCTTATGACCGTCGGCAGGGCCATTATGCCGAGGATGATGGAGACGTTCAGGGCGTTGGTGCCGCTCGATATCTCTATCTTCGCAAGGGAGCCGGAAAGCCACCACGCCGCGCCGACCCCGGCCGCCGCGAAGGCGGCGGTAAGAGCGTACCGTCCGAAGCGCGGATTCCCGGGAAGCAGCCGCGGCGCCGCCATGCCCCCGGCTGCCAGCGACGCAAGGATTGCGAGCGGCACCAGGAGGAGCAGCGTTGCCGCGGCGAGTACCTTGCCGCCCTGCTCCTGAAGCAGCGGAGCGAAGACCACGAGCGCAAAGAATCCGTAGGCCACTGATGGAATCGCCGCCAGTATCTCGATCGCGGGCTTTATGGCCTGACGTACCTTAAACGGCAATATGTCGCTCAGACAGACGGCTGCTGCGACCCCCACCGGAACGGCGAACAGTGCGGCGCCGAGGGAGACCATGGCGCTCCCGAAGAATATGGCCAGCGCCCCGAATTCCGGAGGCTCCCTGGAGGGGTACCATCGGGTGCTCAGTAAGAACTCGGAGACCCCGCACTGCAGGAAGAACGGTATGGCCTCCTTGACGACATAGAAGAAGATGAACATTACGGCGCTGGCGGACGCCGCTGTTACGAGGAAAAGGATTGACCTGCCGGCCCAGGAAAACAGCCGCCGGCGGAAAGCGGCATGTCTGCCCAGCAGAAGGCCGCGACGGGCGCGAATATCCTTCCCCGCGCCCGTCGCGGTTGTCCTACCGGCCTTCCCGCCTGTTCGCGGTTCGACCTGTTCGACAGTCATAGTCGGAACTTTCCAGGTTCACTTATAATCCGTAACCGGTATGAACCCGATGGCCTCGACCATCTCCTGCCCTTTCTTCGTCATGTGGAGAGTCACGAAGGAATGCACGTGCGATCCGGGCTTGGGATATCCGTTAGTGAACATGAACAGCGGCCGAGCGACCGGATACCTGCCGGATCTCACCGTATCCTTGCTGGGTTCTACTCCGTCTATTTTCAATGCCTTTATGGTCTCGTCCACGAATCCCAGCCCGACATAGCCGATGGCGCCCGGCGTGGTCTGTACACGCTGTCTGACGGCACCGTTCGATCCCACGTACTCGACCCCCTCGGCCATCTTCTGCTTCTTCATCACAAGATCTTCGAAGGCCTCGTATGTCCCGCTGTTCGTGTCGCGGCTTACCACCACGATCTTCGCATCGGGCCCGCCGACTTCCTTCCAGTTGGTTATCTTGCCCATGTAGATGTCGGCCACCTGCGCCCTGGTAAGCTCCTTGACCGGATTGGACGGATGGACGACCACGGCCAGGCCATCCAGCGCGACCACGTGGGCCACCGGGAACACGTCCCTTTCGGTCGCCGCCTTGAACTCCTCCTTCTTCATGAATCGCGACATGTTGGCGACATCGCACGTCCCGTTGATCAGGCTCTTCGCGCCGTTGCCCGATCCGGATTCGGCAACGGTCACCTTCACGCCGGGGTTCTGCTGCATGAAGTGCTCCGCGAAAGCCTTGGCTATCGGCCCGACAGTCGTCGAACCGTCAACGACTATCTTCTTATCCTCGGCCGCCGATGTTCTGGACAGAACCGCGGCAACCAGAACAGCTCCCGCCAGAGATGTCCACCCGATCCGCACCGCAATCCGTTCGCGCTCCATGTCCGTCCTCCTCTTCAAACGCGCCGGGGAGGCCCCGCGCCTCTCCCAATCTTTCGTCTGAATTAAGGCTGAGGAGATTTAGGCTTTCGTTAAGTCCCTGCTATAATGGAGTGAGATATCCGTCGGATCGGCACCTGGTTTTACCGCCCTTGAAGCCGCTTGCACATGCGCCGCGTATCCGGGAAGACCCGGTTGAGACCGGACAGGCCGCGCGCCGGGCCGCCCCGCCTGGAGCCGGTTGCGCTGCTGGTCCAATGAGGCGGCTGTCAGAGAGGACGCGACGAAGCGGGCGCGGAGATGTACGCGCAGGCCTGCCTCCGCCGCTCTCTGAAAAACGCCCGGGGTAAAAATTGCGAAAAGCGCTATCCGGCGGGAGCGTGTTCACTCTGGATGGCTGGGGCAAGCCCTCCGGCCGCCCGCGCAAATCTCTCTCCCGTGCGGAGACATCGCAACCGGTTCAACCGGACCGTTCGGAGCTTGACGCGGCGGAGTTCCGCGGCACAAGTGTATATCCTCCGGCATCGCAGGCCGGGCGGGCTGGCGCGGCCCGGGTCGCGGCCGCGCGGGTTTCATCGGGCGCATCTGCCTCCTGCCGGCGACCGGACGCCTGCATCCGTTCCATCTATCGCCGGAAGAACGGGACGCGGAGGGGTCGGGACGGGGATACAGCATGGCATCGGTTTTCGAGCTGGCCCTGGCCGGCCTGCTGCACGATATCGGTAAGTTCATGTGCCGGGCGCACGCGAACGAGTCGGCTCTGGGCGCCGACGCCAGGCGGATGGAGGATATCTACTGCCCCGGCGTGGAGACCGGCGGCGAGCCGACCCACAGGCATGTCCTGTGGTCGGCTTTCTTCGTCGAATCCCGCGCGGGCGACATGCCGAAGGGGATTTCAAAGGATGTCGTCCTGAACCTGGTCGCCGGCCATCACCGCCCCGGCACGCTCGACCAGGTGCTCCTGAAAAAGGCCGACGAGCTGGCCTGGGGCGGCAGTCAGCCGCCGGACGGAAGCGAGGAGAAACGGGACGCGAATCCGTTCGGCCAGGCGCGGCTGCGACCGGTCTTCGAGTATCTGAATGCCGGCCCCGGGCCCGCCAGATCCGGCCACGTCTTCGATTATGTCCCGCTGATCGCGGCCGACGACCGCGTCCTGCCCAGGCCGCCCTCCCGTTCTGCCGGCGGATGTCCGGAGGATCCTACCGCCCGCGTCCGGGCGCTCTGGGACGGATTCGCGGATGCAGCCCGGCGCCTGCCCCGCGATGATGCCGGCCTTTTCCTGGCCGGGATGCAGGAACTGCTGGCGAGGTACTGCTGGTGCCTGCCCGCCGCCCCCGCGAGTGCTCCCGACATATCCCTTTATGAACACTCCCGGGCGGTCGCGGCGATCGCGGCGGCGCTGGGGAGATATCACGGAGAGACGTTCCCCGAGTCTTCGCTGAACCGCGGCGCCGAGGAGAAATTTCTGCTCGTCTCGGGTCTGACGGAAGGGGCTGAGGAATTCGTGGCGGCCGCGGGGGAGACCGGCGCATTTCTCGCGCCGGTCCGTGCGCGCGCCCTGTCCGTGGCGCTGATCCACGGGATGGCGGCGCTGAAGGTGCTGCTGGCGCTCGGCATGCCCCCGTGCAACCTGCTTTATTCGGACGGCGAGCGGTTCCTGATACTGGCTCCGCGTTTTCCCGAAGCCGAGGACGTGCTGGCCAATCAGAAGATTTCCCTGGACCGGTGGTCGTATGGCGAGTCGGAAGGGCGGCTCCGCATCGAGCTCGGCTGGACGCGCGCCCGGCAGGACGAGCTGTCGGATTTCGGCGCGCTGATCGAAAGGTGCCGGCAGGCCGGGCGCGAGGCCCGGCGCCGCCCGCTGGCCGGGGCGCTGATATCCGACGGCGCCTGGATTCCGCCCCGGTTCGTGACGGGGGAGGCCTCGGCGCCATTGGAGATGTGCGGCAGGTGCGGGATACTTCCGGCCGCACCCGATGCCGCCGGCCCCCCCGGCGGACCCGGGGATCGTCTGTGCCATGCCTGCCGCCGGGACGATATCGTCCGGTTGAAGGCGGCGGACCGCGCGGCGGCGGATATCCGGGCCGGGACGGCCGGGGCGGATATCGCGGCGTTCGGATGGGGGGTGGCGTTTCCGGGTCGCGGCGCCGGAGAGACGGCTCCCGCCGGCGGCGGCATTTCCTTCTGTTACGATCCGCCGGATGGCGGAGCGCCGCCGGGTGCCATCTGGGCATCCGGATCGCCACTGTGGCGGGTCGGCCCGGAGATTACGCTCCGCGAGATGGCCGAAGGCTCCGAGGGCAGGGCGGCGGTGGGATATCTGGCGGTGGATGCCGACGGCCTCTTCAGGTTCGCGCGCGACGGCGCCCGGGACCAGACCGGCCTTCGCGGTCCGATCGTTCCGAGAGTCCTTGCCGCGGCCGGCGCGGTCAACTTCTATATGCGCGCGCGTCTGTGCCGGCTGCTCAGGCTCCGGCAGCCCCGCGGGTGCGCGATCGCAGTCTCCGGCGACGGGGCCATCGTGGCCGGTCCATGGGACAAGGTGCTGGAGTTCGCGGCCGGACTGGGCCGGGATTTCGCGGCTTACGTGTGCGACAATCCCGGCGTTTCGCTTTCGGTCGGATTTGCCGCGGCGCGGCCGGATGAGCCGCCGGCCGATGGCATCCGCGCGGCGCGCGGCGCCCTGGCGATGGCCAGGTCGGAACCGGCGGTCTCCGGACCCGGCCCCGGCGGGCGCATCGCCATCTTCGGAGCGGTCCTGCCGCTGGAGGACGTGCCCCGGATCCTGCAGCGCGCCCGCGCACTCGCCGGATGGCTGGGGCGCGGGGAGTCGTCGCGGCGCGTCCTGCGGGCGGTTCTGGAGGCCGGACGCATGCACCGCGAGTATCGGAGCCGCGGCGGGCTTTCGGGGTTGCGTTGCGCGCCTCTTTTGAGTAATCAGGTCGAAAGGCATCTGAGGTCGGGAAGGAATCCGGCGGCGCGCGAGGCAGGCGAGTATCTTTCCCGCTTGGCGAGGGACGGGGATCATCCGGATTGGAGATACCTCGACGTCGCGGCAGCGTGCGCGCTGGCCGCCTGCGCGCACGCCGCGGGGACGGGACCGGGCAAGGAGATGGAGGAATGAGCAACAACCTGGGCGACGCCCTCCGGAAGGCCGGCATAGATGTGCCGAAGCCGGAGCCGAGGGACAGGAGGGGCGAGGCCGCCGGCGGCGCTCCGCGCGGGCAGGACGAGCGCCCCAGGAAAGACAGGACCACTGAGGGTCGGCTGCCGCGGGCGGGCGCGCCCCGCCAGGAACCGGCCATTCCGGCCGAGTGCGTTTTCCAGTCCTATTACGGCGAGGGCGGGACGCTGCGGCGCGAGATATTCATAGAGGCGGCCGAGCGCGTGGCGAGGCTGTTCAACAGTCGCGAGGGAAACGTGCGGCCGTTCGCGCTGCGCCTGTTCCTTAATCGCGTCAGGGCCATTGATCGCGACCTGCGGACAAAGGCATGCACCATGGACCAGGTCCGCGAAAGGATGTACGCCGTAAGACGCGACGCGGCCTATCAGGTCGGCCGCAGGACTCTGGGCCCGGTTTTCGTCGAGTTCCTGACCAGGAATCTCGAGCCGGCCCTGAAGGATGAAAGAGAGTTTCACGGCTTCGTGGAGTACTTCACCAGCGTGGCGGCGTACTGCCGGCAGAAGGAATGACCGGCCGGGACCGTCCTGTCCGGAGCGGCCGCGGGAGAGGCGACATAAGTCCGCACCATGCCGGACTTCGCGGAGGCGCCTCCGGCGGACATTTCCGCCCCGGGGGGCGGGGATTCCCGATGCCGGGATGAACGATGACATGACGCTTCCGGATCCGTTGGCGGGCAAGGTCGTTGGCGGCTGCAGGGTGGTTTCCCTGCTTGGCGCGGGCGCGATGGGCAGGGTTTACCGCGCCGTCCAGGAATCGCTCGAACGCGAGGTGGCGCTGAAAATACTGCCGAAGGAGCTGGCATCCGACGTCGAGTTCATAACGCGGTTTCTGCGAGAGGCGAAGGCGATAGCGCAGGTCAGCAACCCGAACATAGTGCAGGTATTCGACGCCGGCCTCGATGAGGAATCCAGATCCTACTACATAATGATGGAACTCGTCCGGGGCAGGAGCCTGGACAGGCACATCGAGGAAGGCCGGCAGTTTTCATTCGAGGAAATATACTCTATCATGGGGCAGTGCGCGCTCGGCCTGGCCGCCGCCCATCGGGCGGGGATAATCCACCGCGACATCAAGCCGGCGAATCTGATGGTGGGCGAGGACCTGGTCGTCAAGATAGCCGACTTCGGCCTCGCCAAGAGCGCCCGCCGCAAGGTTTCCGATCCCACCGCCGGCGGCGGGAAGATAACGGCGGAGGCGCTGCAGAAGCTCCGCGCGGAACTGACCGACGCGGGCGCGATCGTAGGGACTCCGGCCTATATGAGCCCCGAGCAATGCCTTGGGCATCCGGTGGACGCCAGGAGCGATCTCTACAGCCTCGGCGCCACCTTCTACTACCTGATAGGAGGCCGGCCGCCGTTCAGCGATCCGGACCCTCTGCGCGTGATCTACCAGCACCTCAATGACGCCCCCACCCCCCTGGACTACTGGAGGAGCGGCGTTCCGGCAGGCATGAAAGAGATAGTGAAGACGCTCCTGGCCAAGCATCCGGCGCTCAGGTACCGTTCGTGCGAAGACCTGTACGAGGATGTGCAGCTCGCGGCCTCCGGCAAGACGATACTCGGCATAAAAAGGTACTCCGCACAGGGGGGCGTGAAGAAGCCGAAAAGCATGCCACGTCTGCCGGCGGCGAAAAGCGATCCGAAGCTTGCGGCGGCGCGAGTGGAGACAAATCACGGAGCGCCGGCGGAGGTGCGCCGGGAGATAAGCAAGGCGATCCTGGTGGCGATCATAATAGTCGTCGTGCTGATGATCCTGTCCTGCGCCGGCGTGACTTTGTATCTCGTCACGAAGGTTGGCGGCGGGGCGACGGGCGACGCCGGCCGGATGGGCAGGGAAAAGTTCCCGGCCCCGACCGTCCGGGACCAAGGAGGCTGAAGGGCGGCGGGCGGACGGCGGGATCGTTCCCCGGCGACCGGGAGCCGCAGGGTATCGGAAACGCCCGGCCGGGAGGCAGGGGGGAAAAGAGCCGGCGGACGCGCCATCGCCGATATGCCGGCAGCTCCGTCCGGTGGGACAGGATGTCGCGGATGGCGGGAAGGGCCGGGAACGGCGGGAGGGCCAGGGGCGACGGAGAGGGCCAGGGGCGGCGGGGAGGGCCAGGAATGATCATCGGGGTCATGTCGGACTCACATGACAACCTGACGCGTATATCCGCTGTACTGGAAGCGTTCCGCGCGAACAAGTGCGAGGCGATCCTGCACTTGGGCGATTTCGTCGCCCCTTTCGCGCTCAAGGCGATACTCCAGTTCGGCGGCGGGCCGGTCCACGCCGTCTACGGGAACAACGACGGCGAGCGGGCGGGGCTTTCGAAACTCCTGCCGACTCTCCGCCAGGGACCCGTAACGGTCGAGATCGGCGGCAGAAAGATAGGCATGGCGCACGAGCGATCGCGCATTCCCGACGAATACTTCCGTTCGTGCGACGTCGTGCTTTTCGGCCACAGCCATGACGTCCATGTCGAGCCATACGGGAAAAACTCGCCCCTGGTCCTGAACCCTGGCGAGACCTGCGGCTGGCTGACTGGCAAGGCAACCTGCGCCATCGTCAACCTGGACTCGATGGAAGCTGCCGTCATCGAGACAGGCAGTTAGCCCGGGCCCGGGGCGTGGGCGGCGGGCGCGACTGGCGCAGCGCGCATGGCTGCAGGAGGCGAGGCGGAGCGGTCGGGAGAACGGCAGGGGCGGCGGGATATCCGCCGTCCCTCCGTCCGCGATCCAGTTGCGGAGCCGCGGACGATCGGAAGCGGGCAGGAGAAAGGAAGATTTTCCCTATGAGCCGCGCGGGAGACCGGGCCGGCGATTCCGATCTGGCTGACGGAGCGGGTCCGCATGCCATCGGAACGCGCGCCCCGCGGAAGGCGGCCGGTGGCGCGATCGGCACCAGACATGCCGCGAAAAGCTCCCTGGCTGGCGCCTTCCGTCCGGTCGCAGCCGCTGCCTTCCTGATCGCGGGAGCCGGCTGCACGGGCAGACATATCCACGTCACGTCCACACCCCCCGGCGCCGAGGTCGCGATAAACGGCAGGATCGTCGGGGCTACGCCAGTCCGCGTGGGGTACTCGCATTACGGCTGGTACGAAATCGTCCTGAGAAAGGAGAAATTCAAGACGGTCGTCCGGACGTGCAAGCTCTCCGCCCCGTTCTACGCCTGGGATCCGATAAGTCTGGTGGCGGATCTGGTGCCGGCGCGGATCGTTGACGAGTTCCACCTTCACGTTGTGCTGGATCCGCTGGAGGAGGCGGACCCGAAGGCCATAGCGGCCAGAGCGGACTCGGCTGCCGCCGGCAGGCCCATCGTGCCCGGCGGCACGGAGGTGGCGGTACCGGAATATCGTGCTTCAGCCGTCGCGAGACGCGAGGGCGGAATGGCTGCGACGGGCGGCGTCGTCGGAGAGAAAGGCGGAGACGCCGGCGACGAAGTCCGGGGGAAAGGCCGCCTTGGGGGAGAGGAAGCGACAGGGAAACCCGGCCGGGAAGATAAAACCGGAAAGCCAGACGGCGGAGGAAGGCAGCGGGATATTCCCCCCCACCTGAGGGAGCCGGAGGGCATCGGGGAGAAGCCGCCGGAGGGTCCGGGCACAGGAGCGAAACGCCCGAAGGACGAGGGGGGAAGCCGGAAGACAGAAAAGGAAGACGGAACCGGCAGGAAAATCCGCCGGATGCCGGGCGCCGGAGATCGCGCGCCCGAAGGAGCGGGACAGGACGCGCCTCCGGAGGAGATAATCGAAACCGTGCCTCCGCGTTCAGAGTGACCGTTCACCCGCGCCCCGCAGAGAGATATCGCGAGGCGTGGTTGTCCGCCGCGTTAAGCCGGCTGCTGTCGCTGCCTGTAGATCGTAATTGTTTGCCGCGTTCAGGCGGCGGCTACCATCTGCAGTGGCGCACCCGAATGGGACGACAGTAGCGCTGGTACAAATGGGTTCGCTCTGCCCGCCGCGGCACCACATATGGGCACGGCAAGCCGGTTGCGCTGTCGGTCCGCAGAAATGGCTGTCGGAGAGGACGCGACGAAGCGGGCGCGGAGATGCACGCGCAGGCCTGCCTCCGCCGCTCTCTGAAAAACGCCAGGGGTAAAAATCGCGGAAAGCGCTGTCCGGCGGGAGCGTGTTCGCTCTGGATGGCTGGTGCAAGCCCACGGCCGCCCGCGCCGATCTCCTCCTCGCCCGGGAACAGCGCAGCCGGCTCGAGCGAGGGAAACGATCAGGCATCGGAAAAAGCCGCTATCTGCGCACTCGTCGCGCATGGCTCCGGTCAACCCGGAAACCTTCGAGAGGGCAGCCGCGGCATCGCGGCCTGGTTCCGCAATGTTCCTTGCCCACCCGGACCAGCAGGGCATGGAACTCGTTATATATCCGCCTCGCCTCATCCCCCGCGGATGCCGGCCCCGCGGCAGCGGGGCGCAGGGACGGAGCGGACTGCCGGCGCGCATCCCGTCCGGCCGGCGCCTCCGGCAGCTCCGCGCAGGCCGCCTCCCGGCCGCCGGCGAAGGCGCCCTCCACCATGGCGCGTATCGTATCGTAGTCCTCGTCGGCCCGGGCTATCCCATGTCTGGAAAAGACCCTCCTCGTGTACGCGTCCACGACAAATACCGGTTTGTCGAGGGCGTACAGCAGGATCGAGTCGGCGGTCTCGCGGCCTATGCCGTTTACCGCGAGCAGTTCGCGCCGGAGGCCGGTCAGGTCGCGCCCGCGCATCGCTTCGACGTCGGCGCCGTACCTGTCGCGGAAGAATTCGAGGAACGCCCGGAGACGCTTTTCCTTTACGTTGAAATATCCGGCCGGCCGTATCAGTCCGGCGAGCTGTCCTGGCGGAAGCTCCAGCATCCGCGCCGCGTCCAGCCTGCCGGCGGCTTTGAGACTGGCGATGGCTTTTTCGACGTTTCTCCACGCTGCGTTCTGGGTGAGTATCGCGCCGACCATCACCTCGAATGGCGTCTCGCCAGGCCACCAGCGCTGCGGACCGTAGGCGGCAAGGAGCTTTTCGAACATCGCCCTCAGAGCCGGTCCGGAAACCTCCCGACAGACCGGACCGGACGCTCCGGGACCCCTGGGCGCCCCGGAGGTTTCTGGACAGCCCCCTGGATCCCGTCCGGAACCCTCCGGCCGGATATTGCGGAGCTCCGCGGAAGCCCCGCTTACCGCAGGAGTTTCTGAATAAGCTCCAGGAGCCTGTCCGGAAACTTCCGGACCGGGAGAAGGGCAGCCTCGAGCATACGGCTCCGCACCCCGCTTTTCCGGATATGCTCCCGCGGCCGCCGGGCGGCCGTCCCGACGTCTTTTGCCTCCGCCTGGCCCGTCGCTCATCGCAGCACCGTCCGCAACCGGATCATCGCTGAACCGCCTGACGCTCTCAGTCAGTGCCTCTCCCGAACCGGCTGATGGAGCGCTTCGCATAGCGGCGCCATTCCGGAGGCGGCCGGCGTTTCCATCCGGCCGGCCCGGATGCTCGAAAACACGTCCAGTTCGCGCCGTTGCCCTCCATCCCCCCCTCCATCCATCTCGTCCCGTCCCGTCCAACAGCGCAACCGGCTTCCGGTCCCGATGGCTCAGTATCGCCGCAACACCATCCACAGGAGCGACATGTTGTTGCGGCATTCCATCTCGCGAATGGCGGTTTCGGGGGCGCCTCCATCTCGAGCGGCCCGTATCGCCTCCGGAGCCGAACGGATCGCTGCCGCGAAATGCGCGAAGACCGCGTCCTTCCCCGCGAAGCGGACCGGTTCCCCGCCAGCGGCCACGCGACCCGCGAAGGGTCTGAGTATGTGGTTCGTCTCGACGATCCATGCCCTGTGCATATCGAGGAGTCTGGCGGGGTCGGGAATCGGGCCCCTGACGTCGTATCGGAATTCCATCCTGAACTCCGGCGGTCTCAGCGGAGCGACCGTCTCGCCCGGCGCGGTGCGCCGCGAAGCTTCCGGCAGCCCCCGCGGGTCTCTCCTGAACGGAGCGAAGCAGACGTGCAGCGATGCCAGGCCGCCCCAGAACTCGAAATACCCCGCGGGCTCGACGCCGAGGAGCGTCCATCGCGTCCCCGCGCGCGCCCTGGACATCGAGAAATATGCGCGCCTTCCGGGCGATTCGATCTCGATATCAGGCAGGTATTCGCGGGCGCCAGGCGCCTCCACGGATTTCCACGGCCTGCCCCACATTAGGACGCGGCACGACATGTCCTTCCTCCCGGATATGCCGCATCCGGCGAGGAATTCCCTGGAGCGGGCGAGCGACTCGACCGCGCGCCCCCGGATCGCCGCGGCGGCAGCGACGCGCGCCCCCGCCTCCTGTCCGGTCACGAGGCCCTCGGGCCAGCCGGGCATCGGCGTCCCTCTTTCCAGGCCTCTGGCGGCCGCCTCGATGTCCGCCTCAGCCGGCAGGTGCGATGTCCAGGACTCCGTGTCCCTGCCCACCAGATATCCGATGACATCGAGCGCCATCGCGTCCGGCGCCGCATCGCCGGCGTCCATGACGATCCGTCCCCGTTCCGGGCCGCACCCGGCCAGACAAACGGCGATTATCGCTGCCGCCCGCGCGCCGATGCGGAATGGCCTCTTTGAATTCATGGTATCGCCCCCCGATCCACGCCCTGCGTGATTGCCTGCCGCGCCCATATCCTGCCGGCGCACGCCCGAGCGCATCCGCCCCGTCCCGTACGACATCGCAACCGGCTTCTTCCACCCAGACTTCCAGACTACAGCGCAACCGGCTTCGCCACTACAGGCAACGGCCCCGGCCTGAATCTGGCAGACAATTACGCAAACTGTTTCCGCCCCGCCTGCCGCCGGCGCGGTCCGACCGGCTCCTCCCCGGCGCCGGGGCCCATTTGCGCGGGGCCTGCGTTTTCCGCGGACGCCGTTCCGCATCAGGCCCGACCGGCACGCCACGGGAGGGTTCCGCGGGCGCCGCTCGCGACAGCCGGTTCGCGCCGGCCGTTGCGCTACGGCCGCGCATGGCGCATCATACCGTCGCGGCCGGTCAGGGGAAAGCGGGTTGCGGGAACGCCGGGAGCGTCCGGTCGAGCCACGGTACCCGGCCGGACGGCGGATGGATGCCAGGGACGGCCGCCGCGCGCGGATTCCGCCGGGATCCCGGCGGCGCGGCAGGAGGCTGCACGATGAAACACGTCGCGGTGGCGGGCGGAGCGCGGGGGATAGGCGGAGCGATAGCAAGGCGTCTGGCTCGCGGCGCCGCGAAGCTGTACGTGCTGGATCTGGACGACGCGGCGGCCGAGGCGACGGTCAGAGACCTCCGGCGCGAAGGCACGGGCGCGGAGTTCATCCGCTGCGATATCTCCTCGCAGGAGGATGTCGCCGGCGCCGCGGAGCGCGTACGATCGGCATCGGGCAGGCTCGATATCGCCGTCAATTCCGTCGGAATCTTCGATTTCCGCAAAGGCCTGATGGATACGCCCGAGGCCGAATTCGACCGCATAATCCGCGTCAACCTGAAGGGGGCTTTCCTGTTCTCGAAAGCTTTCGTGCCCCTGTTGCGCGGAGAGCCGAAGGGGAACATGGTCCATATCGGCTCCGTCAACGGCGTGCTGGCCGGGACCGGCCTTTCGGCCTACAAGGTCTCGAAAGCGGCCCTGCATATGCTCGCCAGATGTATGGCTCTCGAACTGGCCCACGAGGGGATACGGGTCAACGTGGTGATGCCCGGCTGGGTCGAGACGCCAGGCGAGCGGGCATGGGCGACTGACGAACTGGCCAAGGACCCGGACTTTTTCAAAAAATGCGGCGCCCGCTCCATCCCGATGGGGCGCCTCCAGACGCCGGAGGAAATCGCCGAGTGCGTGGCGTTCGTGGCCTCCGAGGCGGCATCCGCCATCACCGGCGCCCTCATACCGGTCTCCGGCGGTCTGGGAATATGAAGAGGCCGGATCGCCACGTCATTATTTTCAGGGAGACCGGCCGGCGGAGGCGGCAGGCCCGGCAACCGGTTGCCGGCGATGAAAGGCAGCAGTTTGCCGCGGCCGGTTGTGATCGCGGCGGCTGAGCGTATCCGCCGTCATGGTGCCATTGTCACCCCGTTCGTGCGCGCCGCTACAAACAGCGGCGCGGCCTGAACGCGGCAAACAATTGCGATGAAAGGGGGGCTCGACGTGGGAAGGCGGCCGGTGGCGGCAGTACGATCCTGGAAGATGCCGGCAGCGGCGGGTGGCAGGGCGTGCGATTCGCGGCCAGGGAGCGGGAGGATCAGCCGCCGGATGCCGGCTCCGGCCGACGGCCGGACCGCCATGCCGGTTTCCAGCGGCGCGGCGCCAGCGGCGGTCCTCCGCGCGGCATCGGCATGCCTTTGTGCGACACTGGCGGTCCTCTGCGCCGGCACGCGCGCGCTCTCGGCAGCCGAACGCGGGGGCGGGGCCGGATCCGGCGGCGCGGGCCCGGAGGCGCCGAAGAATCTGGATGATGCGCTCCTGCTCCCCTCCGACCGCCTCGATCTCGGCCGCGCGGCACTGCTCCTGTCCGTGGAATACGACAGGCGCGTGGACGTCGAGGCCTGCCTGCGCAAGCTGAGCGACATGGCGGCGGAGGCCGCTCCATCGGTGGCCGGGGCCGCATCGCCGGCCGCTCCGGCGGGAAAGGGCCGTGCCGCGCTTGACGCCCTGTGCGCCTACCTGTTCGAGAGGCGGGGCTTCGGCCTGCCCGAAAGAGATGATCCCGAAAGCTTCCTCCTCCATTCGGTTCTGGAGAGGAAGCGGGGGAACTGCCTCGGCCTTTCTATGCTTTTCCTGACGCTGTGCGAACGGCTGAAGCTGCCGGTATTCGCGGTTGCGCTGCCTTCGCGCGACGCGGGGCCCGGTCACGTGATAGTGGCATACTCGGAAGGGGGCATTGAGGTGTTCGCCGACCTTACGCGCCGGGGACTGGGCGCGACGCGGGAGCAATATATCGCGGAGTACAGCCTGTCGGAGAAGGACCTGGCCGGGGGCTGCTGGCTCCGGCCGCTCGACAAGCGCCTGGTCCTGCACATGCTGATGGTAAACCTGGCGGGCGGACTGGTGGAGGCCGGAAGGTGGAAGGAGGCGGCATCGCTGCTCGAGCGCGCCCGGAAGGTAAAGGAAGATCACCCCGGGCTGTGGAACAACATGGGTAACGCGCGATTTGCCGGGAGGGACATGGCCGGAGCGGAGGAGGCGTTCAGGAAGGCGCTGGCGCTGGACGGGCGGATGGTGGCGGCGAGGGTGGGGCTTGGGAGCGTGGCGCTGGCCAGGGGCGAAGCCGAGGCGGCGGAGAGGGAATACCGGGCGGCCGTCGAGGCGTGCGAGCGGTGCGCCGAGGCGCACCGCGGGCTTGGGGCGGCCCTGGCGCGGAGGGGGGCGATGGAGGAGGCCGCCGCGGCGCTGAAGAGGGCTTCCGGGCTTAAGCCGCGCGACCCTGCGTTCGCGAGGGACCTGGGTACGGTCCTGCTGCGCGCCGGGCGGATGGAAGGCGCGCGGGAGGCGCTCGAGCGCGCGCGAGAGCTGGATCCGCGCGACGGTCTGACGCTGGTGGCGCTCGCACGTCTGTCTCTGTCCTCCGGCGACCGTCCGGCCGCCATGGCGCTGGCGGAGGACGCCGCGGCGGACGAAAAGGCGCGGGCGGAGGCGTTCTGTCTGCTCGGCGAGCTGAAGATCGCCGACGGCGATTTCTCCGGCGCCGCGGCGCTGTTCGAGAAATCCCTCGCGGCCGACCCGGACCATGCCCAGACGCTGTACGGCATGGCGAGGGCCGAGCGGAGGCTCGGGCGCGCGGCAGCCGCGAAGTCGCGTCTGGAGCGCGCCGCCAGGATCGCCCCATGGATGCGCGAAATCCACACGCTCCTTGGAGACATATGCGCCGATTCGAAAGACTGGGCCGGCGCCATCGCGGCGTACTCGCGCGCCCTCCAGGCGGATCCGGCCGACTCCGCCACGCGCTACAGATTGTGCGCGTGTTACATGAAGTCCGGCCGCCAGGAATCGGCCATCGCAATCGCGAAATGGTGCATAGAAAAGGATCCGGCCGATCCGGCGGCCTGGCAGATACTGGGCGGCGCTTACGAAAACCTGGGCAGAAAAAAGGAGGCGCTCGATGCCTGGAAGCGGGCGAACGAGCTTGCTCCGGGCCTCCCTGCCGTAATGGAGGCCCTGAAGCGCCTCGAAGGGGCTGGAGGAAGGTAGCCCCCGGCGTCCGGCGCGGGACGGCCGCGACGGAGGACTGAAGCCTGTCCAGAAACCCCCGCCGCCAGGTCGTGATCGCAGAGCCGCAAGCCCCGCGGCGTAATTGCCTGCCGCCTTCAGTCTGCGGCTGCCGTTTGCAGTGGCGATCCCGAACGGGAAGACAATGGCGCCATAATAGCGGATACGCTCAGGGAGTCGGTTGCGATGTCTCCGTGCGGAGGAGAGATTTGCGCGGGCGGCCGGGGGCTTACCCCAGCCGTCCAGAGCGAACACGCTCCCGCCGGACATCGCTTTCCGCGATTTTTACCCCTGGCGTTTTTCAGAGAGCGGCGGAGGCAGGCCTGCGCGAGGCGGTTGCGCTGTACGTTATCGCGAGGGAAATTCTGACTGCGGCAGGAATGCGTTACCCCAGCCGTACATAGCGAAAGCACAGGTTCGGATCCGCGTTCCCGGCGATTTTTACCCCAGGCGCCTTTCAGAGAGCGCTCAAGGCAAACATGTGCGTATCCTCCCCGCGACTGACCGTAGCATCCTCTCTAACAGCCGCTCCTCCGGATCCACAACGCAACCGGCTCGGCCTGCGCGTGCATCTCGCGCCCCCTTCGTTGCGTCCTCTCTGACTGCCGTTTCTGCGGGCCGACGGCGCAACCGGCTTGCGCTCAGGCGCTGCGCTCGCAACCGGCCGCGGCAAACGGTTGCCTCGCGGCGGCAGGTTTCCCGACAGGGGCCTGAAGGGCGGCCGATGGGGCGGCGGTTCCCGCGCGAAGAACCTGTCCCCGCCGGTCATTCGGTCACGGAGTGGTAATCCTCCCTGCGGAGTATCAGGTCGTAGGTGGGCGAGTCTTCCCCTTCCCGCGGCGGGTTTTCGCGCCACACGACGTAGTTGTCCCTCTCGAAGGCGCGCCGCCCCCGGGGGTTGCGGTCGCCGACGTTGCACGCTATCAGCGCATCGGCCCCCTCGAATTCAAATCCGAACTCCGTCAGCAGATTTATCGCGACCGTGCCTATACCCCGGCCCCAGTACGCCTTCTCGGCTATGGTCAGGTCTATCTGCCGGACATCCCTTCCGGCCAGATCGGGCGGCACGGCGGATGCATCCATCCGCTTCAGCCAGCCGTAGCCTATCGGCAGGCCGTCGAATTCGATTATGAAGCAGAACCCTTCGCCGGACAGCTTCCGGTACGTCTCCCGCACCATGTCCAGCGTTCTTTCTTCCGGGCCGCCTCTCCGGACGGATCCCATGGTGTCGGGATCGTTCTCCCACTTGTGGATCAGGACAAGATCATCCTCGGTCAGCGGGCGTAGGACAACCCGGTCCGATCGCATCCGTATGTCGTGCGGCTCGATCCGTTCCATTGCGGCTCTCCGAATACCGCGCGCCCGATCCGATCTCATCTCCGGCCGCCTGCAGGCTTTCGACCTCTCATCGGCCCGGCGAGATGATACCCGGAAGCGCCACCCCTTCAAGCGTCGTCGCGTCTTCCCCGTGCGATCGGGCGCGGTTTCCGCCCTTTTCAGTTACATCGCTGGAGCTGAAAATTGCCCGCCGGCGCGCGGTCTCCCGGCCGCGCAGCTTTTTCCGGACAGTTCCTGCGCGTCCCAGCCGGGTCAGGGGGCGCCGGGATCCAGGGGAAGGGATTTGGCGATACCGGCTGCTTCCGGCCGCCGGTCCGGGATGCGCATTACGGAGGAGGCGTTGTGTTCATAGACATGCACATGCACCTGAGGCGCGCGCCGGGATTCCCGCGCAAGTGGGACGGATCGTCCTACCCGACTCCGGCGGAGGTGCTCGCGATATACGACCGCGTCGGGATCGAAAAAGGGGTGGCCCTGCCTTCGGCCAGTCCGGAATGTTGCCACGGGCCGCAATCGCTGGAGGAACTGCTGGCGATATGTGCCGAGTCCGGCGGGCGCCTGATCCCGTTCGTCAACTGCGACCCGCGCTTCCTGTCGAACTCGCCGGACGCGCCGCTCGACGAGTTCCTTGCCTTCTACAAGGCCAGAGGCTGTCGCGGCGTAGGGGAAGTCACCGCCAACCTGCCCTTCGACCATCCGATGGTAGAGAACCTGTTCCGCGCGGCGGAGAAGTCGCGGCTGCCGCTGACCTTTCACATTGGGCCGCGGGCCGGCGGGTGCTACGGCCTGATAGACGAGCCGGGTCTGCCGCGGCTGGAGCGCGCGCTGGGGAAGTTCCCGGGGCTGATCTTCCTCGGCCATTCGCAGCCCTTCTGGGCCGAGATAGGCCCGCTGAAGAAGCCGGAGGACAGGGAAGGGTACCCGTCCGGCCCGGTCGCACGACCGGGGCGGGTGGTGGAGCTTATGCGGAGGTATCCGAACCTGCACGGAGACCTGTCGGCGCGCAGCGGATGGAACGCGCTGGCGAGGGACGAGGGATTCGCGGCCGGGTTCCTGGACGAGTTCCAGGACAGGCTCTATTTCGGAACCGACCTGACCGGCGCGAAGCAGGAGACGCCACTGGTTGACCTGCTGCTCGACATGCGATCGAAGGGGAAAATAACCGAACGGGTTTTCGAAAAGGTCGCCCGCGGAAACGCCGCCAGACTGCTCGGCCTCTGACGATCGTCCTCGGGAGCATGGAGCGGCGCGCGCCGCGACGATCGGGCCGCCCGGCGGCGGCCGCCCCGGAGCGGGGCGCGGAGAGGAGAAGACGGACAGGATCGGGACGGCCGGTCGCGCGGTCCCGGCGCGGGAGGCTGCGGACCGGATCCCGGAAGGAAAAGACATCCGGATGCGGGAGGGCAAACCATGCTGAAAGTCCTGGGCATATCGGGCAGTCCGAGGAAGGGCGGGAATTCCGAGACCCTGCTTGCCGCGGCGCTCGAAGGGGCCCGCGAGGCTGGCGCCGCGTGCGAGACCGTGCGCCTGAACGGGCTTTCCTACCGGGGCTGCCAGGCATGCGGCGCCTGCCTGAAGAGGACGGGCCGGTGCGCGCTCAGGGACGACCTTGACGACGTTTACCGGAAACTGCGCGAGGCCGACATATGGGTGCTGTCCTCGCCGATCTACTACGACACCGTCTCGGGGCAGATGAAGCTGTTCTTCGATCGCCTCCGGCCGTTCGTGCGCAGGAAACTGCCCGGGCGCCGCGCGGGGCTGATAATCGTCGCTTACGAGGACGTCCGGCGGCCGGATTACGCCAGACATGCGCGGGTCTTCGCCGGCTATCTGCCGTGGTTCGGAGACTTCCGGCCGGTCAGGGTCCTTTGCGGGGAACGCCTCGGCGGCCCGACCGCGGCATCCCGGCGCCCCGACCTGCTGGAAAAAGCCAGGGCGGCGGGACGGACGCTGGCTGGGGCGCTGCTGAAACGTCGCGGCGCCGCCGGTCGCCGGCGATGAAAACGGCCCCCGGTCGCGGGAACGGTTGCCGGAGCGGGATCGGCCTCCGGCAGCGTGCCGGGAAACCTTCCGCACCATAAGAGCCTCCCATGAAACGAGCCGCGTCAAGGCCGGATGCCGTTTTCCTCAGGGCTTGACCAACCTCCCATTCGTGCTGGCGCCTATGCGCCGCACACTAAGCTGGTCCTGTCAAGCAGGGATGCCCATTCTATCCATGGGCCTCGAAGGCCAAGGCCTTTACCGGGCTATCCCACACTCCTGAGTAACAGCAGCGACCTCCTCCTCGCGGACTCCCTTCAGATGAGGGCCTTTAAGGCGCCCACCTTTCCTCACGGCATCCGGCTATCCCTCGGCCGGTTGCGCTCCCGCAGAGCCGACCTCCGTTTCGCCGGATCTCCTCGCGCTACCATCCGCCGGCCCGACACGCCGGCTCGCGCGTCCTATTCCCTGATCTGCGTTCCTCCTCAAATCCCTTCCCTTATGGCCCATGCCTCAAAAAACTCCTCCCCACTCACGCCGCACGCGATACCTTCTTCGGATCGAACGGCTCCCCGGTCTTCAATATCTGATACGCTATCCTTATCTGCTTCCGCGCAAGCGCCACTACCGCCACCTTCTTCCCTCGCCTCTTCGCCACTCGCCAATACCAGGCCCTCAACCGCCCTGTGGCCCTGCTCGTATCGTTTGCCACCAAATGCGCTATCTGCACCCATACTGCCCTTATCTCGCTCCTCCCCTCACGATCTATCGGACCGTACACCGTGCGTCCCCCGCTCTGCCTCACCCCAGGCGCAAGCCCGGCATACCTCACCACCTCGCGCCCGCTCGGAAATCTCTCCACCTCGTCTATCCCTGCTATCAGCGTCAACGCCCCTATCATCCCTACGCAAGGCATCCCCTTAAGCAACTCCACTCGCGGATCCTTCGCCGCTCGCTCCTTCAGCTTCTCCTCCAGAGCCTTTATCCCCTTCGTCAATGCCACGAAATTCGCATAGTACACTTCCACTACTGTAGCCAGATGCGCGTGCTTATACGTCCTCTCGCGCAATGCTTCCCATCCCTTGTGCGTGTTCAACGCCCTGGCCGGAAGAATTATCCCCTCCTGCCGCAGAAAACCGCGCATGGCGTTGATCTGCCTCGCCCTCCCACGGACCAGCTGCTGCCGCGCAGCCAGAAGACCTCGCAACTCGCGGCTCTCCTTCCCAGGCATGTGCACGGGACGCGGCAACGCTTCAACGCGCAGAAGATCGCTAAGTATCTTCGCGTCTATCTTGTCCGTCTTACGCCGGCTCTCGGCTATCGCCCTGACCCTGTTAGGATTCACCACCACCACATCGGCGCCCATCTCCTTCAGACAGTCGTGAATCCAGGCCGTCTGGTTACCGGCCTCGATCGCCACCTTCAACCCGCCCTTCAGCCATGGCTTGAGCCGCCCGGTCAGAGCCTCAGGACCCGTGGCCACCTCGCCACAAGCGACCTTCCTGCCCTTCTCGTCCTGCACGAAGATGTAACTGGTTCCCGTCGCCACATCCAAACCGCAGTAATGCATAGCCGAACCTCCTCAGCCAAAAGCCCCTTTGAAATCCCGGCTGGCAACCGTTGCCAGCCCGATTTATCCTGGCGCGAGGCCGGCTCGTTTCATAGCTTCTGTCCCGGAAACCTGCCGCCGCGGAGCTTATGGCTTTGCGATCTCCGATTCGCTACGGAAAGTTTTTGGGCAGGCTCTAAGTAGTCGCAACCTGAACGCGGCAAACAATTACCCGGGGGACAGGAATGCCGGCAGGGATGCCGGCGCTCCCGGCAGTTACGGCCACGCAACCGCCGTTCCGCCGGGGGCGAGCCTGCGCTGGCGCGTGGACGGAAGCGTGATAGTCTCTTTGTTCGCGGCGGGAGGACTTCTCCCCACCCTCGAAGACAGTATGGGAATAGCGTGGGCGTGGGACTTCCGCGTGAGGAAGGAAAGTCTAGGCATTTGCGGCGCCCGTCGCCAGGAGGCGGCCGGCGGGCGCCGCACCGGGATACATCTATTGAGGGGTGGCGTTTTCACGACTGCGCCGGCGGAGGATCGGGCACAGGCATATGAGGCTGTATCTCCGGACCCGGATATTTTTTTCGTTCGTGTTCCTGGCCGTCCTGCTTGGGGCGGCAGCGGCATACGTCGGGGTCAGGGGCATTGACGAGATGCTGAGCCGCCGGGCGCGCGAGGAGACCGGCCGTGCGCTGGACGTGGCGCGCCTTGCGTTCGACATGGAGCTGGCGGCGGCCAGGGAGTCGCTCGCCAGGGCCGTAAACCCCGTAGAGGTCCTCGCGAAGATACGGTCCGGTACGACGACGGAACTCCACGAGATGACCGTCGGCATCATGAAGGCCGCCGGCATGGATTATCTCGCTCTCGTAGACGGGAACGGGCGCGTGCTGGCTCGCGGCAGGGAACCGTTCAGCCGCGGAGACGACCTGTCCGGCGATCCCCTTGTCCCGGCCTGCAGGGAATCGCGTTCTCCGCTGGCGTCCGTAGAGATACTTATGCCGGAGCGGCTGGACAGGGAGGGGGATGGCCTGCGCAAGGCTGCGGCCGTGGCCAGGAGGGACGAGAGGGCGGGCGGGAGCGGGACCGCGGCTGGCAAGGTCGAGTCGCGCGGGCTGGCGTTCCATATCGCGATCCCCGTTCGCGACGAACGCGGGGCGGCGGCCGGCATCCTGGTCGGCGGATTACTGCTTAACCGCAACGAAAACCTCATGAAAAGGATGTGCGGAGCAATCTTCGGGGAGGGAAAAAAGGACGGAAGCGAGACTGGTCCTGAGGAGGTTTTCGGATATGCAGCCATAGCCATGGACGGGATGCGGATCGCAACCGCTTTCTCCCTCGCCGGCGAACCGGGGGCTGCAGGGGAACCCGGTCCCGGCGCCGAATGCCAGGAGGCGATAGCCTCGAAGGGCAGATGGTTCGGCGATGATCCGGCCGGGATGGGAAAGGTCGCGTGCGAGGCCATCAGGAGCAGGGAAGGCAGGATCGCTGGCATCCTGCTGGCAGGGATCCTGGAGAAGAAATACGACCGGCTGCGGCGCGAGATGCATCTGTTCCTGGCTGGCGGGATACTGGCGGCGACGATCCTGATGGCGGCGGCCGGGGCATTCTTCGGATGGCTCATATCCCGCCCGCTCAGGCGCCTGGTCGCGGAGGCTCTGGAGATATCCGAGGGGAAATTCGACCGGCGGGCCGGGGAGGAGGTTCCGCTGGCCGAAGCCTCCGCGCTGGCGCGCTCGGTCAACATCATGGCAAGGGCCGTTCAGGAGCGCGACCGGCGCATCGAATCGGCCGACGACGACATCCAGCGCGCGAACGATCTCCTTCAGAAGGCCAACCGCAATTACGTGGAGACGCTCCGCCTCATGGCCATCGAAATGAAGGCGCTGGTCGGCACTGCGGCCATGTCCGCCAGATCCATAGCCGGCGGCAGCTTCGGCCCTGTCCCCGAAAAGCAGAAGCGCGTCTTCGACACCATGTACAGGAACCTCGAACACGCGGCCGCCATGGCGCGCAACCTGTTCGACCTGTCGCGGATCGAGAAGGGCGAAGTCAGGCTCCAGAGGAATCAGGTGAAGGTGAGGGAGGAGGCAATAGAACCGGTCCTGCGAGAGCTGGCCTGGCTGATCGGCGACCGGCGGATGAAGGTAGTGCAGAAGGTTCCGCAGGAATTCGCCGTGAACGCCGATCCGAACCTCCTGAGGACAGTCTATCAGAACCTGCTTTCCAACGCGATCAGGTACGGGAAGGAGGAGGGGTTGATCGAACTGCGCGGGAAACGCGAGGAAAGCAGGGTCATCCTGTCCGTCTTTAACGAGGGACCCGGCGTGCCGCGCCACCAGCGCGACAGGCTGTTCCAGAAGTTCTCGCGTGTCCAGGAG
>JAOACM010000093.1 GCA_026417845.1 Planctomycetota bacterium
TCAAGCGCGGCTTCGCTGTGCTCGATCTCGACTCGGGTCGCATGGAGATGTTCGCCGTGCCGGATGGGCATCCTCCGGAAAACCGCTTCAACGACGGCAAGTGCGATCCGGCCGGTCGCTTCTGGGCCGGCACGATGGCCATGACGGGACCGCGCGAAGGCAAGGGAAGCCTCTTCTGCCTCTTCCCCGACCGCTCCGTCAAAAGGATGCTCGACGGAGTCACCACGTCGAACGGCATCGCATGGAGTCTCGATCGCAAGACCATGTATTACATAGATACCCCCACGCTGACCGTGTGGGCCTTCGACTACGATGAGAGAACCGCAGCCATATCGAACAGGCGCCCGGTCGCCTCTGCTCCAAAGGAAATGGGTTACCCCGACGGTATGACCATTGACGCCGAAGGGATGCTCTGGGTCGCATACTGGCAGGGGGCCAAAGTTGCGCGGTGGGACCCGAAGTCGGGAAGACTGCTGCAAACCATAAAGGTCCCGGCCGATCTGACAACATCGTGCGCCTTCGGCGGCCCGGGGATGGACGTATTGTACATAACCACCGCCAGGACCGGCCTGAAGCCGGAAACGCTCGCCTCGCAACCGCACGCCGGCGGCATCTTCGCCGTAAGGCCGGGCGTCGCGGGCATCGAGGCCTTCGAATTCGCGGGATAACTCCCGGCGAGCCGGTTGCGTCGTTGGTCCGCAGGGGGCGGCTGCCGGAGAGGACGCGATGGGCGGTTGGAGAGGGCGCGCGCAGGCTTATGAGCCGCTTGCGTTATTGATCTGCGAGGTCGGTTGTCAGAGGAAGTGCGACGGACAGTTACGGGCGGGGGGGCGCGGGCTTGCCTCCGGTGCTCTCTGAAAACCGCCTGGGGGAAAATCGCGGAAAACGCTACCCGGCTGACGCGGGTTCTCTCTGAGTATCCGGGGAGCCGGTTGCGCTGTTGGCCTGCAGGGGCGATTGTCAGAGAGGACGCGACGGGCGGTTACGGGTGGGCGATCAGCTTGCCTCCTGCGCTCTCGGGAGGGCGCTTTGGGTAAAAATCGCAGGGAACGCAGATCCAAGTCTGTGCGTTCCCTCTGTACGGCTGGGGTAAAGCTTTACTGTTGTGGGCAGAAATTTCCTGGCGATGACGTACAGCGCAACCGCCTGGGATCCGGGGTAAGCCCACCCGCCGCCAGCGCAAATCTCCCTCCGTAATTGTTGACCGCTCTCAGACAGCGGCTGCTACGGATGGCGCGCAAACCGGGGCGAAAACAGCGCGCCACGAACCTGTTCGCTCCATCCGCTGTGCCCCGACATCAGGGGGCGGCAAACAATTCCTCCCTCCCGCCCGGAGACATCGTAACCGGGCCGGCAACAGGTTCGTGGTGTGGACAGGAAGGAATGGCCGTCCTACCATAGGCGGGCGTCTGCCCTGACCCGGGCAGGCAGGAGCGCCTGTCAGCCATACGTCCGTGATGAACCGGATGCCGTTGTCCGCGGGCGATGGAACGCGCCCGGGAAAAACCGGAGCGGAGACGTCAGGGGAGGAGGAAAGGAGGAGCGGAACGTGGCCAGGTTCACCAGGATGCAGGTACTGAATGCGATGTACGAGAAGGGCGTTGTGCCGGTCTTCTACCACCCGGATGTCGAGGTGGTCAGAAACGTTGCCAAAGCGGTCTTCAAAGGCGGGCTGAACCTGCTCGAGTTTACCAACCGCGGCGACCTGGCGTTCTCGGTGTTCATGGAGCTGGAGAAATTCTGCGCGGCCGACTTGCCGGGCATGATAACCGGTGTCGGATCTGTCGTGGATCCGGCAACCGCCGGCCTTTATATCAACTGCGGCGCCAACTTCGTCGTCGGTCCCCTGCTGAATCCGGACGTGGCGAAGGCCTGCAACAGGCGCAAGGTGCCGTACTGCCCGGGCTGCGGATCGGCCAGCGAGATATCGCTCGCGGAGGAGCTCGGCTGCGAGATCGTCAAGGTCTTCCCGGGGGACTCGGTCGGCGGCCCGCAGTTCGTAAAGTCCGTCAAGGCGCCATGTCCATGGGTTTCGATAATGCCTACCGGAGGGGTGGAGACGACTGAGGAATCGCTGAGGGCGTGGTTCGAGGCCGGGGTGGCGTGCGTTGGCGTCGGCTCCAACCTGATAACGAAAGAACTGCTCAAGAAGAAGGATTACGACGGCATATCCAGGAAGGTCGAGGAAACGCTGGCGATCATAAGGAAGGTCCGCGGGAGCAGGTAAAGCAGGTGCGGGGGCATGGAGCGATGTCCCCGGACCGGGGGAAGACTGGCGCGAGCGGCGATGGGCCTTCCCCCATATCTTCAGAGAGAGCCCGCGTCCGCCGGCCAGCGTTTTTCGCTCTTACCCCAGGCGTTTTTCAGAGATCGCCGGAAGCGAAACCTGCGCGTAGCCCTCCGCGCCATTTCGTAGCGGCCCCTCTGACGGTCGCCCCTGTGGACCAACAGCGCAACCGGCGCCTTCAAAAGACATCCGGATCCTCCGGCGGGGCTGGCGGGGTGGCCGGCGGACCGGGCGGAAGCTGCAGGATGGATTCCAGACACATCGCGGCCAGCGCCGTGGCCGCTATCCGTCCCATGCCGGCCGACCTGCCGACGGCCGGGAACGAGCCGGCGAGGTTGGGCGGGGCCGATGTCTGACCGGCGATCAGGACTGGCCCGAGCGCATTAGCCCATGCGTTCCAATGCCTGCCGCCCATGGCAGCCATCAGCCTGGTGGCATGGAACCACAGGTCGTAGTCCACGCATTCGCCTGGCTTCCCGCCGTCCCATGCCGGCGGCGATTTCAGCATCAGGTTGGCTGGTCCGATTACTGACGGCGCATCCTGGGCGGCGCCCGTCAGCATCCGCATCGCGGCGCCTGCTGCGGTGCTGAGGAGCGTCCCGTCCCCTTTTCTGACCGAGCCGATCCTGCCGGATGCCGCCACCCTGCCGCCGGCGTATTCCGGGTCGCGGACATCGCCGCTCAGGTCCTGCGCCGCATCGAGCCATGCCCGGATGCCCGCGTACGCTTCCGCCGGTATGGAAAGCCCCGCATTCCGGGCACCAGCCAGGGCAAAGGCGCACCAGTTTGTCGCTACGGTATCCGTTACGTGTCCTGAAAGGTCGGATCTTGAAGGCCATCCGGCTTCGCTTATGCGCGAAGCGGCCAGCGCCTGGACGGCCGCATTGGCCGCCTGCCGGGTGGATGGAAGACCTCCGGCCCGCGCCGCCTCGCACAATGCCAGGGCCGCCGCTGCCTGATCCAGGTTATCCGGGGACAGCCTTCCGGTACCATCCTGTCGCGATATCAGGAAATCCACCGCGCGCCTGACGTTCCCGCTCCATGCTCCCGTCCGCTCGTTGTGGTTATCTCCGAGGAACGCCAGCAGGGCGAGCGCGGTCGTACGGACCGGCAGATCGTCGGCCCCTCCGTAGGCCCGCGGGAAGTACGAACCGTCAGGGCGCTGGGCCGCGGCGAGGAAGCGGAGGGCCGAGTCCAGCGACTGGCGGCATCTCTTCGCCAGTTCGTCCGGCGGCAATGGCTGAGGTCTTATGGGCCGTACCGGCTCCTTCGGACGGTCGGGCGTCGGGACCGGAGGCCGTTCGGGTTTCGACGAGGGGGACGCTGGATGTCCGGCCGGGCGCGGATCGGGCGCCGGTCGCGGATCAGCCGGCGGCCGGACCGGAACGGCGGCCCCTCCCGTGCCGTCTCCAGGCGCCGCTGGTGGAGTACCTCCGGCGGAGGACGAGCTGCATGACCCGTCCCCTGACCGCCCGCCGATCGGCCATGCGCCCAGCCACCCCTCAGATATCGCCGGGCGATAAAACCACGCAAGCCCGGCCCCGGCGGCAAGCCCGGCGATCAGACATACGACCGCGAATTTCCATCCGGACGATCGCGGCACGCCGTACACGATCGGCCGCGCTGCCTCCCCCGAAAATCCCGCGACGGAACGGGGAACCGCATCCTGCCGGCGGCGTCCGACCGCGCCTCCAGCCGCGGACGGGACACCTCCGGCCAGCCCCGATCCGTCCGCCTTCCCGCCGCCGCTCGTCCCCTCAGACCCCACGATCGTATGCCCTCCATCCGCAAGGCAGTATGCCGCAATTCCAGCCTCCTGCTATATTCGACGGCGCAAAGCGGCGACAGTTTCGCGACCGTGGCGGAAAAACCGCGGTCCGCGAAGCGGGCGGCAGATACGAAGGTCGTCCCCGCGAATATTCCATCCCGCGCCGGGATGGCGGATGGGCATTTTGTCTTGTCCACAACGCCGGATACCCCTGCGGGAGGCAGGTAGAACCCGCCCCTGTTGTCGCTGATCTTATGTGCGGATCATTCTCGGTCGGGCGCTCGGGATTTCGCCCGGGATTCCTTCTCGATGGCCTCGTTGGTCAGCGATATCCGGCGCGCCTCAACATCCGGCCCCGTGGATCTGGCATCCTGCCTGAGTCCTTCCAGGAATCCGATGGCGCGCCTGAACTGTTCCCTCTCGATAAGCAGGCGCGCCTTCATCCACCTTGCCTCCCAGAGTGCGGCTTTATCCGCGTACTCAGGGCGGGACAGGAAGTCGTCAAGGAGAGCGTCGAGTTCGTCTTTCGCGGCAGGATCCGCCTTCACGCGCAGTATTTCCGCCCACAGGAGGGCCGCGCGTTCGCGGTGGATGGCCCTGCCGAAGGAGCTATGCATATCCTGGAACCAGCGGGAGTATATCTCGTCAAACAGTGCGGCGGCCTCGGATGTCTGTCGGCCTCTGGCGGCCATCACGCGAATCAGACGGAGCGCGGCAGCCCTCCTGGCGCCCTCCACGGTCGCGCGCACCCGGCCATCCAGACCGATGGGATCCGCGTCGAACACCTGGCGGAGGAGATCGGCGGCGCGATCGAAGTTTCCCCTGGCCTCTTCGATGCGCGCGCGGGCCAGGCCGTCCAGCAGCAGCCGCTCAATGCACCTGGGCCTTTCCGCGACGAAGCGATCTATTTCCCCGGATGCAG
This sequence comes from Planctomycetota bacterium, assembly GCA_026417845.1. Lineage (GTDB taxonomy): Bacteria > Planctomycetota > SZUA-567 > H5-PLA8 > CALKMO01 > CALKMO01. The sequence goes on from JAOACM010000093.1 coordinate 4,978, forward strand.
TCTGGAGCGCCTCATCGGCGGCCCGGCGGTCCGGTCCGGTCAACAGGAGGGTGCCCAGGCGGAGGTACGCGAGCGCGCGAAAGAATTCCAGATGCGCCGCCAGCAACGCTTCGTCCCCGGTGGCTGATCTGCCGCCGGTTTCGGGGCCGAGCCTCCCGGCTTCGAGACCGCGGGCGAGATCGGAGGCCATGGCTAAGGCAGCTTGGGCATCGGCGTCATGGCCGGCGAGCGCCAGATAATGGCCGCGTTCGAACTGGGCGAGCGATTCCATGAGTCTGGCGAGCGGCGCGCGGACATCGGTCGGCGCGATATGGGCAGTCGCCTTCCGGACAAGCGCGGCCGCCCCGGTCATCGCCGCGGCCGACTCGACCGGCGACGCGGCCGAACGCGCCCTGCCGACCAGCCGCTCGAACTCCACCCAATCCTCAGCCGCCCCCCCTACCTTGAGATGGGCTGCGGCCGGGCTGGACAGCAGGGCGATCCAGTCGGGGCCGGACGCCATCCCGTAATGCTGCCAGGCGGCCAGCGACGCGGCCGGACCCGCCCATTGGCCGCGCATCCATCTCGGTCCGCCCTGTATCGGCCTTGCCCTGACGATTATCCCGCTCTCGCCCGCGCCCAGGAATGCCTCGCGATCTCCTGTAAGCTGCAGCGGAGTGTCAGACGGCTCGGATACACGAACATCGCCGGCCGGAACCGAGACGCGACATATGGACCGGCCGGCACGCGGAGTCCCATCGGCGGGCGGGGGAGCGGATATGCCGCCGTCGAGCGCGTACGCGAAGTACGGCTCGCGCGCCGCCACCGCCACCCCGAACTCGCCGCTTACCCCCTCCACCGCTCCCCCGGGCACCATCGCCAGCACGCCCCTGGAGGATGGATGAAGCGATACATGTATTTCGCCGGCATCGAGCACCAGTCTGGCGGAGAAGGAGTCACACCGTTCGAGCCTGACACGCGTAAGCTCATACATGTCCAGGATGCTGCCCTCTCCCAGCCGGAGCCTAGCGGTCTGCCCGCGGGCCGTCTCGACCAGATCGCCGGCACGGATGGCTGCGCCCAGGATGGGCGCGTTCGGCCCGACGGATCCGGACGGGCAGCCCTGAACCAGGATCACGCTCGCCGCCGGTATGCGGCTCAGCCATACTCCGACAGCCAGCAGCACGGCCGCCGCAGCAGCCACCAGCGCCAGGACCATACGACCCGCGCGCCTGGCGCGGTCTTTCCGGCGCCTGTCCCTTTCGCGGGCATATATCTCAGCCAGGACGCGCTCGGCCACGCGTATGTCCGCGTCCGCCTCGCGCCTCAAGGCCTCCCTCAGCAGCGCCTCCTCCTCACGCAGCGCGTCGGCTCGCCGGCGGCATTCCGCGCAGCCGCGCAGGTGCGCCTCGACGCGCGACAGCGCATCTCCCTCCAGCCGCTCCTCTATCAGCCGGATCAGAGCGATTTCCTCAACGTGTTCCATATGCCCGCCGCCGTTTCCCATAACCGAACCGCCCGCGGCCCTCCCGCACGGAGCGCCCGAAAGGAGGCCTCTCATCAGAGCCCACCCGGAACCCCGGGCGCGGAGCTTCGGGCTGCTCTCCCTGCCGTCCGGAGGTTCCGGACAGGCCCTTGATTTGCCTCCCCGCTTCCGGAGGCGCAGCGGCCACATTTGACCTGCTGCAGACGCAACCCGCCGACCCCCGGTCAACAAATCTATGCCCGAACCGTCCCTTCCGCCCCCGGATGCCGCCTTTTTGAACCCCGTTCTTGTCCTTCCTGTTTTCCCCGTTTCCGCGGTTGGCCCCCCCGGACGATACCCCGGCATCCGGGGTTGCTCAGCCCCCTACCATCTTCTTAAGCCTTGCCCTCAACATACGCTTAGCCCTGTGCAGTCGCGTCTCGATAGTCGAAACCGGCACGCCCACAACCTGCGCTATCTGCTCGTAACTCAGCTCGCTCTGAAACCTCAGCACCAGGCACTCCCTGTAGTTCTCCGGCAGGTCCTGGAGAGCTTCGCGGACCATCAGTGCGGTGGTCCGGTGCTCGTACACATCCTCGGGCCTCTCCGCGCCTTCGTCCGCCGTAAGCTCTATCCGCTCCTCCTCCATCGCCGCCTCGCGCCTCTTCCGCTGGTGATCTATAACCAGGTTCCTGGCGACGCGGTACACCCACGCCAGATAGCTCTCCGTCTCAACCTCCACCTTCCCCAGCGACTCGTACAGCCGCAGGAAAGCCTCCTGCGCTATCTCTTCGGCATCGTCCTGGTTCCCCACCATCCGCAGGACGAAGTTCAGTACGTCCGCCTCGTGCTCGCGGACAAACTGGGCGAACAGCCGTATCGCTTCGCCGCGCCGGGCATCGTCCGCCAATCCGTTCGATGCGGCCATATCAAGTGGGCCCGTGGCTCCCGGAAGCCCGCTCGCTGATTGTTAAACGAATGGGCCAGCCCTTTCTTGCACCGTTCAGACACACCCTCCCAGCTTCGCGCAAGACTAACCGTACTCCAGCATATCTGGCAAGGTCATGCCGGACGAATATCAGGTCCAAGCCTTCCCCGGACGTTTTTAATCACAACTCATTGAAGATTCATCGCTTAGGCTCATAAGGACGCCCTGACATCCGTGCTAGGTATCCGTGCGCCCGGATAGAAATAGCCTGGTAGTTCTTCTTTCCCTGGTTCTTTCCCATGGGCGGGGCACGATGTTGGAGGCGATAGCAGGAGCCGGCACCCTATCCAGGATGGGGGCGGGGAGCTTGTCGCCTGCAGGGCCCAGCCTGGAGTGCCGGCGCTTGGGGCTCTGAGGCAAAGTCTGATTGCAACTACGAGCTTCAGGGCCAAAGCCCCAAACTTGCAGCCTTCGGTCTCCGCTGGATATTCTGGCAAGGTCAGGGAAAATCCGCGACGCTATCGGGTGGCGGCGGAGCTCCAGCTGGGAAGCGGAGGCGGATTTCCCGCATCGCGTTAGCGGGCTTGTAGCGCCAAGGGAGTTTGAATGTCTGGAAGGCAGATCTCTAACATGCCGGCGCGAGTAAGGAAGGCGGCATCCCGAGCTGCCATTATGGCTTTGCTGGCCTGGCTGGCGGCGCACGTCGGCTGCAGCTGGCAATGGCCGTCGCTGGTTTTCACATCCGAGGGGCAACGGCCTGACATCCCGATAGTATCGGTATTCCCGGAAGATGGAGAGGCCGCGGGTCTGCGAAGGACAGGCGCCATATCGGGAGCCGGGAGCGATTTGCTCCGGGAGCTTCTGGGCGAGGCGCGGACGCGGGAGCTTTACCTCTGGCGACCGCTGGAGACCAGGACGGCGGTTTACGGGTATCCTTCCGCCGTAGCGGGTGGGGGCAGAGAATCCAGCGGTCCTTCCGCTTCGGGAGATGGCCTGGCAAGGGCCGACGCCGGGACCGGCGCGAAGACCGTCCCCACCGGCGATCCCGGGAGCGCTTCGCTGACCGGAACCTCGACCGGGGATTCCGGCGCGACAGGGGGTGCCGGGGTCGGAGGCGGGGCGGATGCCGGCGCGACGATCAGACTGACAGTTATCGAGTTCGCGTCGCCTGAGGCAGCCTATGGAGCGCTGTCGCACATCCGGCCGAAGGGACTTCCCGACGAGGCCTGCGTGACGATCGGGATGGCCGGATTCCTCGACGGGAATCTGGTTGCGTTCGCCGACGCATGGTTCGTAGCGATAGCGGCGGCTCCGGTCCGCAGCATGTCGCTGCGCCCGCTGGTGCTGGAACTCGCCCGCGTGGCGGCGCGGAGGATACCAGGCGTCGGAATCCCGAAGGAGATCGAGGCGCTGCCGGTCGCGGGGAGAAGGCCAGGAACGGAAGTCTACGAGCATGAGCGGTTTTTCAATATGTACGGGACGGAGGGATGGGCCAGAGCGGCGTACATGGTCGAGGGGGTCGAAGCGGAAGCGTTCGTCATAAGGCGGGAAACGAAAGACGGCGCGAAATGGATACTGGGACGACTCCGGGCCATGTGCGAGGCAGAAGGTGCGTGCAAACCGATACCTGTCGGGGAGGAGGGCTTCCTCGGATCGCTGAAAGGAAGACCGCTGGCGGCCGCCCGGACTCACACCGGGGTGTACTGCGTGGCAGGCGCGCTTCCGGAGGATAAGATCGTGTCCATGATGAGGGATCCGGACCGGATGTTCAGGGCTCTGGCGCCGCCCAGACGCAAACCGTCGCCTCCGAAGAAGGACGATGAGAAAGAGGAGGGCGGCGGGCCGCGGACGCGACTGCCCTTCTCATTGGGCATGTGATGTCCGGTCCCTGGATGGAACGGCACGAACGGAGGAAAACTCCGATGCGGATACCGGAAGCAAATGGCGGAGCAGCGGAGGCCGGACTGACTCCGGACGGGCGGGGCCGCGTCAAGCTGATGCGCGTGGCAGATCCTGCCGCGATCATACTGGCAGTGCTGGCGATCCACCCCTCTTTCGCCCCGCTTCCAGCCGTGGCCGGCGCGTCCGGATCGGAGGTCGCACCGGCGCCGGCCATGGTGCTGGCACAAGGTGCTGACCGGTATCCGGAACCGGTCACCGTACCGTCAGCCTCCGGGAAGATGGCGGTACCGGAGGCGGCCGCTGCCGTCAGGTCTCCTTTCGAGATCGAACCCTACGTCCAGGGCGTGGACGATTCTTCCGCGAGCGTCCTGTGGTTGCCGAAAGACCGGGATGAGATCGGATATGTGGAGTACGGCCCGACTCAGGCATACGGCCTGACCGCTCCGGCGGAAAAGAAGCGCCGCCTCCGGTGGGACGGTACGATGCGGAATGGCGGCGCCTGGGTAGGCCGCGCAAGGCTCACGGGCCTTGCCCCGGATACGAAGTACTACTACCGCGTTGCGCTCGGGTCCGTAGCTTCAGGAGAGGGAACGTTCAGGACCGCCCCGGCAGGCGACGGAACCGGTTTCACGTTTCTTGTATTCGCCGATACGATAGACAACAAAAAAGAACACTTCCGGATAGCCTCGATCGCCGGCGCCATGTTCGATCCGGCCTTCGTCCTGCACTGCGGCGACGCCATATCGGAAAAGGCGGATAAGGTTCACGATTTCCGGCCCGTCTTCCTTCATCCGGTAGTCAGAACGATCAAGGATACCTTCGGGGACGGCGACTTCTCCGATGGGAGCACGTGGAAGAGCGAGTTCTTCCCTACGGCGCGGCCGCTGCTCGCCGAGGCACCTTACTTTCTGGCGCGCGGGAACCACGAGGGGAAAAACAAACGGATGGCGCTGTACTTCGAAGCTCCAGACGGGACGCCTCAGGGCCGCTGTTATGGATTCGACTGGGGCGCCGCCTGCTTCGTCACCGTGGACACCAGCAGGAATTTCAAGCCTGGCTCCGCCCAGCACGCTTTCCTGGAGAGCACCCTTTCCTCGAGCACGAAACCCTTCAAAGTGTTCTTCGCGCACCATCCGCCGTACAGCTCGGCCCGCCATGGCAGCACCTTCCGCGTCAGAAAATACATCCAGCCGCTTCTGGAGGCGCATGGGGTGAAGCTGGCCTTCGCCGGTCACGACCATTCCTACCAGCGCACCGTCGTCAACGGTGTGACCTACATCGTCCTGCCGCCGGGCGGGGACGAAACGTATTCGCAGGCCAACCGGAAGGAGAACCCGGATGGCCTGATCTTCGTCAGGAAACGCGGTTTCATACAGGTGGACGTGCTGGCGGACAGGATGATCGTCACGGCCTGGACATTCGACGCAGGCGCGGAGCTGCCGGACATTGCCGAAAGGTTCGAAGTGTTCCGCTGAGGAAAGGCTTTGTTGCATAAAGATTGTAACACCTTGATACGCAATGACTTGCGACATGCCATCCCGGAGGATGCATGTGCGCGCAAGGTATTGTTCTATATGGACTTACGACTTTAATTATGCAACAAAGCCCTGAGGAAATATTATCGCGGAAGGCGTGTGGACTTCAGAGCGGCTGCGCGGGAAGCGTCTCAATTATAAACCCGTGGCGTCTTCGAGCAGATCGGTTGCGGACCGGTTGCGATGTCTCTTGGGGAGAGAGAGATCTGCACAGGTGGTAAAAGGGCTTGCCGCAGCGCTTCAGAGAGAGCCCGCATCCCCCGGGACAGTTTTTCCCGGGATTTTTTCTCCCCAAGGCGTATTCCGGAGGGCGCCGGAGACAGGCCTGCGCGCGCTCTCTGAAAGTCGCCTGGGGTAAAAATCGCGAGAGACGCTAACCGGCGGGAGCGTGTTCACTCTGGAGG
>JAOACM010000094.1 GCA_026417845.1 Planctomycetota bacterium
GCTCTCAGGACGTCCCCGTTCGACAGGTTGGCCTCCATCGAAGCCCTGTCGTCCTTCACCTCGTCCAGCGCGTCATCCAGGTCCTTGCAGGCGTCTATGTATTCGTCGGCCGCCGTCTCCAGGTCCACCGCCGGCGAACCCGCGCACGCCAGCGACGCGACGGCCGCCAGCGCGACCGCCGCCCAACTCCCGGGCTTCAAACCCGGTCTTCCACGCATGGTGCAAATCCTCCTTCTGAAAAGGCGGCGGGATCCGCGGCTCAGCCATCCGGCCACGCCCGCCGCCAGACTCCGACGGTCCATCCGTCTGCCTGTACCGATTTTCCGCAGTGCAGCTCATTGGTACGTGACGTCACGGCGCGGGAGGGTTTACCGCGATTGCCTGGCGGGCCGCGTTTTTTCTCCGGCGGGCGGAGGACCGGCTCGCGCCCCGCGCCCCGGCGCGGGCGGGGGTGGAGGTGCGGATGCTCGGACGCGGCTGGAACTTCCCCGCGCCCCGGCGAGGGCGGGAGGGCGCCGGCGGGCCAGCCTTCTCCCTCCAAGGTTTCCGGAAGCCCGTATCCGACTTTGCAGCTGCAGCCATGCAACCCCAGAGATGGCCGGCGCACCCCGGCGATTGCGGGCCGTTACTCCCTGCCGTGCGTCCGGTAGTATTCCATCCCCTCGATGAAGGTCCGCAGGTTGTCGTGGCTGACGCCGGGTGTGATCGAGCTGCTCGCGCCTAGGAAAAGTCCAACCCTGGGGCCTTTTTCGACCAGCCAGCGCAGCTCCTTCCTGATATCTTCGGTCGTGCCGAACGGGAGAGTCCGGGTGACCGAGACGCCGGCCCATATCATCAGTCCGTTGCCGTCCCGGTCTTTCATGCGGCATATCTTCTCGTAGTCCATCCCGTCCTCATACTGGAATCCCTGGAAGCCCGATACGCCCGCCTCGATCAGGCGCGGCACCATCTGCATCAGGTTTCCGTCGCAGTGCCATATCAGCCTTATGCCGGCATCGAGGAGCGGCTGGATGGCGCGGCGGAAGTACGGGAACCATATCCTGTCGAGCGTCTCGATGCGGACCAGCGTGCCGCGCGAGTCGGCCATGTCGTGATCCAGACGTATCAGTTTCGGCAGGCCGCCCTCGACGACGGCCCTTGCTATCACCCTGTTGGCCCTGTGCGAAACCTCCGCCTGCATCCTGAAATATTTTTCCATCACCTCCGGATACAGGGCGTAGGCCATGAAATAATTCTGGTACCCGTACCGGACATACAGAAAACCAGGGAAGGAAAACCGGTAGGGTATCTTCAGAATGTCCGGCCCGAACATGCGCTGCTTCGCGACCTCGTCGGCGATTATCTTCTCCGCCTCGGCGGCCTCCTCCTCCGGCGTCAAGGGGGCCGCTAGCTTTTTTTCGATGGCCGGAAAGACGAACTTCTCCATGTGTTCGATCACCGCCTCGGGCGAATTTATCTCTATGCCGTCGCAGATTATCTTTTCCAGGCCCGTTGTCGGCTTGCGCTCGGTCCCCGCCTCGAAGCCCTTCCCGCCCATCGTCAGCGGATTGGTCGGGATGTACTGGTCTATGGAGCATGCGCCGGCCTTCCGCTGGAAGTCCAGGTACACCCTGTCCGGATCCTTCCGGAATTCTCCTCTGGCGTGCCCTGAAAAGTCCTCGATGAACTCGATATCCATCGTGTGGACGCACTTATGGGGTATCCCGCGCGTCGCCTTCATGGAAAGGGTATCCCACGCCAGCCGCGCGTTTCCGCCCCACCAGCCGTCGAACTCTGCGAATCCCTTCGCCATCGGGCCCCCCTCCTCTCTGACCGTTTGCCTCGCCCGTATGCCGCCGGCGCAACGCCTGAGCGTATCCGGCTGGCGCCCGGAGCCTGCCCGGAAACCGCTGATGCGAAGCCCGCGCGCTCAGCAATCCCCGCTTCCGGGCCGGAGGATCCCGGATAAGCTCTTGTCCCGCAAACCTCCGCCGGATCCGCGTTCCCCGCGATTTTTACCCCAGGCGACTTTCAGAGAGCGCCGGAGGCAGACCTGCTCGCGCTCTCTCCGCGACCGCCCCATTGCATCCTCTCCGGCAGCCGCTCCTCCGGATCCGCAACGCAACCGGCTCCCTCAGCGCCTCTCCCCGCCGCCATCCGGCCATGCGACCACCGGACCGCCCAGTATCCCCGCGAACGGACGGAGCAGGTCCTTCCGGCCGAGGCGCTCGAAAACTGCCGCCCACCGGGCGCGCTGGTTTTCGTGGATGAGCAGCGGCTGGAAACCCAGATCGAGGTACGTCTTTATCGCCGGCAACCGGAAGTCGTCGGTGGAGAGCCAGGCCCGGCGGAAACCCTCCCCGCGCATCCGCAGCAGCGCCGCCAGCGACACGTGGAACCCCAGGCGCCTGCCCCTGTAAGCCTTCAGGACGCCCACGTAGTGCAGCATCCCTGCGTCGGGCATCCTGTGCGGCCAGTGGTAAGCCGCGGCGACCGCCACCGGCTCGTCCCCGCAGCAGACGAACAATATCCGCTCCGGACGGAAGGACGGATCGGACCGCATCGTCTTTTCGAAGCTGTATGTGCCGGGCGCGGCCTCGAACGATTCGTCAATTATGCGCTCCCAGGCGCGTTCCCAGCCGGGCCGGAAGGGGCGTATCGGGCATCCGTCCGGGGGAGCGGGGTCCGGGAGCGCCTCCAGGTCGGGCCTGAGCATGTGGAGCTGGGGCTTGATCGCGCCGCCGGCGGCCGGGCGGGATTCCATGCGGTTTCGGAGTCCGGAATCCGGAGGCCGGCGTTCGACGCGCGGATCGTCCCGGTGCGCCGCGCACGGCGCCGGCCGGGATTCCGCGCCGGATTCAGGATGGCTGCCGGCGGAGCGCCCGGAAAGACCCGATCCGTCGCGTCCCGTTCCCGCGCCGCCGGGATCCGATCCGGTACCGGCGGAGCACCCCTCACCGCGGCCTCGCATAGATCACCCGCCCGGCCTTCTTCTCCAGCCAGCCGCGTACGGAAGGCGGCGCCCCTTCGTCGGTCACGACGATGTCTATGTCGGACCATTCGGCGAATCTGACGAACGCCGCCGCCGAAAACTTGCTGCTGTCGGCCGCCAGTATCGTCTTCTCCGCGCCGGCGATCATAGCCCTGGATACCCGCGCCACGCCCTCATCCAGCGTGAAGACGCCTTCCGGAGACGCGCCGTCGGCGCCGAGTACGGCGATCGAGACGCGGAACTTCCGCAGGTTGTCCTCCGTCAGCGGCCCGGACAGGTCCGGACTGTTCTTCCGGACCGTGCCGCCCAGCAGGACGAGATTTACGTTCTCGCGCGCGTAAAGCGCGGAGGCGATGGCAAGCGAGGATGTGAGCACGGTCAGGCCGGGGATGCCGGCGATCGCTCTGGCCGCCTCCAGCGTCGTGGTGCCGGTGTCGAGGCTGACGGTGGAACCGGGCGGGACGAGCCCGGCGATCTCCGCGGCTATGGCCTTTTTCTGCTCCATATTCCTGCGGGCCTTCTCCGCGAAGGCGAACTCCACGACGCCGGTCCTGGCGAGCATCGCGCCACCGTGCGTCCGGGCGACGCGTCCGGTGGCCTGGAGCGCCACCAGGTCGCGCCGGATCGTCATCGCGTTGACCCTGAACCTCCGTGCCAGCGCCTGCACCGAGGCCTTCCCGTCGCGCTGGAGGATTTCGAGTATCTCCGCCTGCCGCGCATTCATATCCGCCTCGCGTTCCGTTCCTCTTTCCGCACGCCCCGCTGCCCCCGTCCGCCCGGACCTCCAATGCGACAGTTCCGCCGCCGTCGGGCGGACGGCGGATTCCGGTCGCCCGACCTCAATGCGCCCCCTCCGCCTCCACCCGTACGGGACTTCCTTTTCCGGGACGGGTCTGCCGCCCGGATGGTACCTCCGCCTCCACCAGTACGGGAATCCCTCTGCCTGTCTCAGCCTGTCTCAGCCTGTCTCAGCCTATCTCCGCCTCTCCGCCTCCGGCGCCCCCGCCCGTTTTTCCGCGCGTTCGGCGATCCGGACCAGCCTTGCGCGCTCCTTCTTCAGCCGCTTCTCGAAGCCGGCCTCCAGCGAAACCTCCGGATCGGCCAGCGCCATCATCTCCCGGATGACCCGCGCCCCCGTGCTCTCCGGCCACGCGTCGGCCAGTTCCCTCGCGGCCTTCATCGTCGCCACCATCGCCGGGTACGCGGCGATCAGGCGGTCCATCATCTCCACCACCTTCCGGGGTTCAACGACATCCTCCGCCACGGACGCCCAGTCCATCGCGGCCCTGTAGGCGGTGGCGTGTTGTATCAGGTCCTTCATTATCGTCGTGAAGCGTTCAGTCTTCGACCTGTCCGCGCCGGGCGGGAAGCAGCCCTTCTCCACATCGAATCTCGGACAGGCGAAAGTATCGTTGCGCCACCTGTCCCTGTCGGCCTTCTTCCTGAAGTCGGGCACGTCGCAGGGTCTCCCGTTCTCTACCGACGACCTGTAGGCCAGGATGCCCGGTATCGTGCAGTCGGCGGATGTGTAGATGTCGAAAGGACCGCGCTTCCCTTCGAGTATCTCGCGCGCGAACCAGTACAGCACCCAGAAATCGCCGCCCCCGTGTCCGGTCTTCGCGGCGTACCGGCCCAGCTCATTCCAGCGCGGCGTCACCTCCAGCTTCGGCGCCTCTCCCGCCGCCCCCAGCCTCAGCCTCAGCTTCCCGTCTACTATCTCCGCCGCACCCCTCGTACCCCACAGCCGCCTTATGGCCGCGTCGCTGGTGGTGGCGCCCATCAGGTTCCGCATCAGCCCGCCGTTGTCCATCTCTATCAGCGAGGGCGTTACTCCGCCCATGCCCTCGGGCCTGTCGAGCGGGTAGCCGGCCAGATGCTGCCTGCCTAACAGCGAAACGACCCGCACCGGCCGCGTGCCGGTAATTATCATGACCGGGCCGAGCGAGTGGGTGTTGTAGTAGTGGAAGTTCAGCCAGCTCCTCCAGTTGTGCACAGTGTTTCCCGGCTGGACAGGCACCCCGTCTATGTAAGTGTAGACCAGTTTCCTGCACTCGTGGACGTATTCGTACTCCGCGTACATCAGCTCGCCGAAGAGTCCGGCCTTCCATTTTTCGGCCAGATACATGTTCGCGGCCGACCAGGGGTAGTTTTCGGCCATCTGGTAGACCAGCCCGCTCTTCTCCACCTCTTCGACCAGCCGGACGCCCTCCGCCATAGTGTGGAACGCCGTCACCTCCGACAGGACGTGCTTCCCGGCCTTCAGGCACCTGATCGCGTCCTCCGCGTGGCTGGTGCAATAGGTGGCCAGCAGCACGGCGTCGAAATCGGCCGCCAGGAACCTGTCCGCGTCGTCGGTAGCCATCGCCCCAGGGCAGCTTTCGAGGAACCGCTTCCTCATGTGCCCGTTGTAATCGCAGCCGGCTACCACATCGAAGTTCAGGAACGCGCATGTCTTGTAGAAGCTCATGCCGCGCCCCAGCCCCCACAGCCCCAGCCTGATCCGCTTATTCGATCCGAAAATGCCGCCCCTGCCCTTGCGCCTCGCCATATCCTGACCCTCCTTTAATCCGTGTTAGAAAATGTTCGCTTGTGTTTGATATATACCACACGCGGACGTGCAAGTCAAATCCGCGATCACGCCGGGGTCAGGGGCAGGGAACTCACGGATTTTCCCGCCTGAAAAACCGGCCTCCGGGGTATAATCTCCTCCGCAGGCTGGCGCGTATGGCGCGCCTTGGCGGATCTGGCGGAAGCGGCGGCGGGGGAAATCGCGGGCGCGGCGGGCGCACCCTTGACCGGAGAAAGGAGCGGGCCGTAAGTCGAGGCGGAGGGAACAGATTATGAGGACCGTCTGGATTCCGGTATTGTGCGCGGCGGCGGTTTTCACGGCCGCCCTGGCCGCGGCGCGTCCGTCCGCGGTCGCCGGCGAGGAGAAGGAGAGCGCTCCTCAGGCGCAGGCACGGAAACCGCTTTCCGCATCGGTCGAGGCCTCGTTCCTCACAAAGTACGTCCGCCGGGGCATCGTCGTAAGCCCCGAGTACGTGGCTCAACCTTCGGCCTTCCTGTCGTACCGCGGCCTGAGCGCTTCGGTATGGGCCAACATGGACCTGACGGACGAAAACTGCGCCGAGAGGGAAATAACGGAAATTGACTACACGCTGGAATACTCCGGCGCGTGGAAGAAGCTGAACTACTCCCTCGGCGTCACTCATTATACCCGGCCGGATATCGGAGCCCACACGGACGAGCCGGCTACTACCGAGGCGCATGCGGCGATAGGGCTCGACGTTATGGCCAACCCCAGACTCAAGGTCTTTCAGGACATAAACCAGGTAAAAGGGACCTACGTCGGTTTCTCGATGTACACCGAGGAGGAATTCTGGCGGCCGGTGGACTGGGCGGGACTGTCGCTGGGCCTTGGCGGATCTGTCGGCTGGGGATCGCACTCGCATAACGCCTTCTATTACTATCGCGGCGACATGATGGGCTGGGGCACGCCGAAGCACGAGAAGACGCGGAAAGAGAACGCGCGGGCCGCGTTCACGGACCTGCAACTGACCGCCTCGCTGCCGCTGAAGATCGGCAGCTACATCACGATAAAGCCGGTCTTCCACTGGTCAACCCTGCTCGACAAGCGCATACGCCATGCCATGCGGCACGACGACAACATATTCGGCGGGATAAGCCTGTCGGTCGGATTCTGAGCGCGGCGGGCCGGACGCGGAGGGCCTCCCCGCGCCGCGCGGCCCCCGGATGCCGGCCGGAACCGGGCCGGCGCGATGGGAGAAATGGCGGAAGGAGGGACCTTATATGTGCGGACGCGCATCGCTTCCGTTGGTGGCGGCTTCGGTTGCCGCCTTTGGCGCGACGGTATTTTCCGGGGAATTGCCTCTGGGCGACCTCGCCCACGACGGCCCGCCGACGCCCGAACAGCTTTCGCTGTACCTTCCCGTGACCGGCGAACTGGATGTGTCGGCCGCCGCCACCGTCCGATACCGGAAGGCCGGCGGGGGAGAATGGCGCACAGGGCATCCGCTGCACAGGATCAGACCGGCCAACACGGAAGGCAGGAAACCGGCGGACGCCTTCGCCGGCGTCATATGGGATCTCGAACCTGGAGCGGCTTATGAGGTCGAGGTGACCGTGAAGCTTGGCGACGCCTCGGTCGTCAGGACCCTGTCGGCCTCCACGCGGCCGCTTCCCGGTCCCGCCGGTCCGCCCACGAAAAAAATAGAGGCGGGGGCGACCGCCGCGCAGATACAGGCCGTCCTCGACTCTGCCCAGCCCGGCGACGTGATCCAGTTCGCCAACGGCACCTGCGAAGTGGATAAACTGCAGATCAGAAAGGGCGGCACCGGGGACAAGCCGGTCGTCATAAGGGGCGAGACGCGGAACGGCACCATCCTCAAAGATCCGACCGGCATGATAATACAGGTCCTGGACGTCTCCGACGTGATAATCGAAAATCTGACGCTGGAGGGATCGAAGACGGATTCCGGGACCGCCGCCAGCTCGCACGGAATAAACTTCTGGAGCGGCGGGAAACAGCAGAAGCGCGTGACGGTGAGGAACGTCACTATATCGGGCGTGGACATGGGCATCGTCGCCTCCGGCAATCCGGAACAGCTCCTGATCTACGACAACACCCTGACCGGGAATAACGTCTGGGAAAAGGACTTCCTCGAAACCAACAGAACCTGGAACGACGACGGCATCCGCATCCCCGGCATGGGCAACGTCGCGTTCAACAATACGCTGTCGGGATTCGGCGACTCTCTGGCGGTGATCGCCGGCGCGCAGAACGCCGGCGTGCACTTCTACCGCAACGACATAAGGATGACGGGGGATGACGCCTTCGAGGGCGATTACGGCGTGCGCAACATAACCTTCTACGACAACCGCATCCACAACTCGATGACCCTGATCTCCTTCGATCCCATCCATGGCGGACCGGCCTTCGCCTTCAGGAACATCGCCATCAACGTCGGCCGCGCCCCGTACAAGCTGAACAACAGGAACACCGGGTTCTTCCTTTACAACAACACCGTGGTGAGGACCGAGGGATGCAAGAGCGGGGCGGGATGGGGCTGGGTCCAGTTCGACAACGGCCCGCTGGTGGCCTGGGGCTACAGGAACAACATTCTGATATACCGCGGCCCGGGGAAGCTGCTGGCCATGGAATCCAGCGGCCAGAGCTTCGTGGATTTCGACCACAACGCCTGGTACCCGGACAGGGCCGTATGGTGGACGAAATCGGGCGGATCGTTCCCGAACATCGCGACGGCGCGGGAGAAGCTGAAGCCCACCATGCCGGTCTTCAGCGATCTGACGCGGCGGCACGAGGGCGACATAATCTGCGAGGCGGATCCGTTCGCCGAGCCCATAGAGCTCGGCGAGAATTACCTGACGCTGATCGCCAGACAGTACGTGCCGGCCCTGGCGGAACAGGCCTCCCCGCGCAACAAGGGGGCGGTCATACCTGGAGTGACCGACGGATTCGAGGGCAAGGCCCCGGACATGGGCGCTATAATAAAAGGCCGCCCAGTGCCGGTATGGGGCGACAGGTCCGCGGCGAAGGGGAAATGACGGCACCGGCGTCGCGGCGGCGCCGGCATCGTACCTTTCCTGAGGGAGAGAAGGGAAGGAGCAGACATGGCCGCCAGGACGGGAAGGAAGACGGGGGCGGGAGACGGAGGCGCAAAGGGAGCGAAGCCGCGGCGGGGCTCCGGCGGAATATACGCTCCCGGGGCTGGAAGCAGGCAGTTCATCAGTGGAATCGCGTCCAACCTCAACATAGGGTGCGAGCTGGGACCGCCGCGCACCGAGTGCGCGCCCGGCGCGCTTTTCGGCTGGGCGGACAGGCTGTGGGTGGTGGCGTACGTATCAAGCAAGGCTAAAAGCGGCGTCGGTTGCGGCCTCTACGAGATCACCCCGGACCTCGAGCTCATAAAACGGCCCGAAAGCCTGGTGGGAACCTATACGAACCGGATGGCGCACTACGAATCGAACCAGCTCTTCATAGGCCCCTACGCCATAGACTCGCAACGCAAGGTCCGCGTGATAGAGGAGCTTGCGGATGTGAGGCTCTGTTCCACGATGCGCCACCTGGAGGATCCCGCCGGCAAGGTCTACATGCTCGGCATGGAAGGCGAATTCTTCGAACTGGATGTCGGGACGCTCAGGGCGCGCCGGCTGTTCGACCTGTGTTCGGAGCTGTCAATACCGAAGGATCGCTGGCCGCATTTCAAGGCCGGCTACAGCGCCTTCGGCAGGGTCGTAGTGGCGAGCAACACTTATGAACACCGCGACTACGAAGGGGAGGAGTGCGCGGGGCGCCTGGCCGAGTGGGACGGGAAGGAATGGCGGATACTCGAGAAGGCGCCGTTCTGCGAGGTGACGGGGCTGGCGGACTTTTCGAAGACGATGTTCGCCACGGGCTGGGATAAGGCCTCGGCAATACTGAAGGTTTACACCAGCCGCGACGCTCAGTGGCGGACGTACCGCCTGCCGATGGCCAGCCATTGTTTCGACCACGGATGGAGCACCGAGTGGCCGCGGATAAGGCAGACGGAACACGAGCGTTACCTGATGGACTGCCACGGGACATTCTTCGAGCTCTGCCCGTGGGCCTACAGGAACCGCATATGGGGCGTGCGCCCCATCAGCACTCATCTGTGGGTACTCGGCGATTTCTGCAGCTGGCGGGGCTATCTGGTGCTCGGCGCGGACAACGCCAGCGCGATCGGCGCGCGGAACACCCTGTGCGGCGAGCCGCAGTCGGGGCTGTGGTTCGGCAAGACGGACGACCTGTGGTCGTTCGGCAAGCCGTCAGGATGGGGCGGCCCGTGGCGGGAGACCGACGTCAGGGCGGGCGAACCCTCCGATCCGTATCTGATGACGGGCTACGAACATAAGGTGCTGCATCTCGTCAACGACTCCAGCGAACAGGTGAACTTTGACGTCCAGGCGGACTTCCTGGGAGATGACAGCAGGTGGGTCTCGTATGCGAAACTCCGCGTGGACGGCGGAGGGTACCTGCACCACGAATTCCCGGCGGGATTCAGCGCCCACTGGGTCCGCCTGGTCGCGGATCGCGACTGCCGCGCGACGGCATGGTTCACATACACGTAGGAAGCGGGCCGGTTGCGCCGCCGGTCCGCGGAGGCGACCGGCCGGACAGGGCGCGGCGGACGGTTGCCGGGAGAGCGCGCGCAAACCTGCCTCCGGCGCCATCTGATGAAAGACGCCCCGACGCAGGCAATCGCGGAAAACGCTGTCCAGCGGGAGCGTGTTCTCTCTGAAGAGCGTGGTAAGACCGCTCGCCGGTAATTGTTTACCGCGCTCGAGGCGACGCTACTGCGGCGGCGTGCCCGAACGGTGCAACATCGGCGCTACTGCAAACGGATCCGCTCTGCCCGCTGTACCTCCGCATATGGGAACGGTAAACAATTACGCTCGCCGCCGGCGCAGATCTCCCCCCCCTCCGTAATTGTTTGCCCGTTCGGGTGGCGGCTGCCGTTTGCAGCAGTACCCGGCTCCCATGTACATCCGGATTCCGCAGTCGCGGCCATGCATCCCGGACAGGATGTCCGCGATACCGGGTGCGCCGCTCCGCCCCTCCTCCGGCGAGGACATCTCTTATGGCGCAAGACCCAGCGATCTGCGCAGGATCCGGGAGACATCCAGCGCGACAGCGAGCGCTCTCTCCGCAACATCCCTGGGCCTTGTGCCCAGGCCGCAGGCCGGCGTAACTAGGCTCCTGCGCAGGACGTCGTTTTCCGGAATCCCCGCCGTCCGGGCCGCGCGGCGCGCAAGATCGAAGAGCCTGTCGGCGAGGGCGCGCGGATCTGCGCCTGAAAGTTCGTCGCCGCCTGTCGGCACGATGCCCCATGCGATGTTGCCGCCGCGCCTTAGGAAGGAGGCGAGCGGGTCGCGATAGATGAGGAACGTGTCCGCGAAGCCGAAGGCGTCGAAAGAGATCACGGAGACTGCGCTTTCGAACAGGATGGACCAGTCCGTGTTCGAACAGCAGTGGGTTCCGACGGGGAAACCGGCGGCGGAATAGACCCGGTCGAGCGCGGCGCGGACGCGCGGCGCATCCCAGGATAGAGCCGGCGTGCCGAAGCAGGCCAGGACCGGTTCGTCCACGAAGATGACGGGATCGGCGCCCGTCGTCGCGATCTCGCGTGCCTGCCAGGCCGCCTTCAGAGA
>JAOACM010000095.1 GCA_026417845.1 Planctomycetota bacterium
CCCCTCCATGCATGTCGCCATCCCCTCTACGATCCACGCGTTGGCCGACCTGTTGCCCATCGTAAAGATCGGCAGGGAGGACCGGGGGCTGAAAGCGTCGAGTATCTGATGGGTCATCTCATGGTGAAAAATCGCCATCTGGACACGCGTCTCGGTGGCGGTGTAGGGGTAAAAGAACGACATCGCGCGCCCGACATCGTAGAGGCCCTTTGAGTGCCCCGGGAGCCCCATCTCCAGGTATTGCCGGCGGTCTTTCGCATAGAATATCCTCATCGGTTTGACCGGCAGGGTCGCCGCGGGCGGCTTGCCGGCTGCGGCGTTCTCGGCGCAAAAGAATCCCGGGATCAGCCGCATCAGCGCCTCCAGCACCTTTTCGGCCTCCTCTGCCACGGCAACGCCTTCCTCGAACGGACGGCAACTGTAAACGGTAAAATGATCTGAGACTACGACGTAGGGGTTGTTGCTGGATTCGTGGGCGCGGTCGGCCTGTTCAGCCGGGACGAACTCGCCGCCGGCGCCCGCGACCGGCCGCAGTCCCGCCCGGTACTTTTCGACATCGGCGGCGCGGACCCATCCGAACGCCGGATCGCGCTCCATCCCGGCATCGAGCCTTCTTTTCCCCGCCGGCGTCAGCCACCGCCCCTGGAAGAACACATGTCCAAGCGCCTCCCGGGCGGATTTGTGATCCGGGATTATGGCCAGCATGTCCTGGGCGCATTCGATGGCCACGCCCAGCTCTCCGGCGGCCATCGCATCAGCCAGGAGCTTTTCGAGAGGTCCGGCGGCAGCCGCCAGACGCCCGGCCGCCTTCGCGTAGCCCTCCGGCGCCTTATCCGCTCCGCGCGCCGCCCGGTTCGACCCTGGTCTGGGAGCATGGAGGCTCCCGCCACCGAACCGCGCCTCGATCGCCAGAGCGCGCTCTCTGCCGTGAGCGTACCCCGCCGACTCGCACCACCTCGCCAGCGCCGCCGCCTCCTGCCGGACGGCCGCGTATATCTCGCGCTGCCTTTCGGGAAGCTGGCGGCGGGTTTCGCCGGGACCCGGCGTCTTCGGCGCGTTCGCCGGCGCGCGCCCCTGCCCCCCGCCTTGTCCTCCCTGGCCGCCGCCGGTCATTTGACCTGCGAACAGCGCGCCCGGCAGAACGAGCATCGCGACGAACGCGAAGCGCACGCGATAACCTCCTGCATTCAACTATCCGCTCCACCGGCCCTTCCATCGGATAGCGGGCGTACGACGGCCACTGGTGTAAACCCGCCGCCGCGGCGAATGACCCAGCCCGAGCCGGTCGGTCGCGATCGGGGGGATGCGCAGCGCCCGCCACCCCGGCGATCGCACTCCCCCCGATTTATGACGGATTTTGCGCTCCGGGTACTTGCCGGAAATTTAAGGCGAATGGATCGGACGGGGACCGTGCCTGTCAAGCGGCCGGCTCCAGCGCCAGCGCGGCGTAGATTGACGGCAGCGACGACATCCGACAGAAAAGCGGGCCATCCGGAAAGGATGGCCCGCAGTACCGACACGAGCGGGCGGCAGCGCACACCGCTCCACGTGTCAGTGCGTGAATGTATCGTCTC
This sequence comes from Planctomycetota bacterium, assembly GCA_026417845.1. GTDB lineage: Bacteria > Planctomycetota > SZUA-567 > H5-PLA8 > CALKMO01 > CALKMO01. The sequence continues at coordinate 1,575 of JAOACM010000095.1, forward strand.
CAGCCTTCCGCTGGACCTCGAAGGATGTCCTGGCGTCAAGCGTCTGCTGGTTGTCCGTTACTATTACGACGCGCAGCGGCACCGTCTGGGTGGTGGCGTTCGGGTCAATGCCCAGCGTTGCCGCATCTATCGGCCAGGTGGTTATTGAGAACCTGCCGCAGTATCCGGCGAAGGACATCCTGCGGATGCCGACCTTATCCTCGGCATCGCTGAAGGATATCCGCGTGCGGGGCGGCGCCCCTCCAGCATTCCACTTGAGGTTGGCCGCCGTGTTGATCGTCTCGGAAAAGCCGCCGATCTGCACAGTGAAGTCGCTGCTGACGGCGGCCGCGGCGGGCCGTATGCTGTCTCCGCCGGGCCTGGAAAGGGCGCCGTCGAGTTTGACGACGTATTGACCGCCACCTGCCGGCCTGATCACGGCCTTGGTGACAAGTACCACGCCCGATTCAAGCATCGTTCTGTCATAGGCGGCCGGCTGGGCATACCTGTAAAGCCCCCGCGCCCACTTGTTGGCACTCGATTCGTATTCGTACGAGATTATCACCTCTCCGGTGTACACGTCCGTGGCGAAAGACGGCGGATTGACGCCGCCCGGCGTGTAGGTCCCTATATCGAACCTGAGCAGCATTGGGAGCAGCTTTTCCTCGGAGGTGTTGACCTGCTGGATTGGGTTGTCATTCAGGCTGTTGAGGTTGGCCAGATACTGGCGGACCAGGTTCATCGAGAATCGTCCGCTGGGGAGCGAGAACCTGAATGTCCCCTGCCTGCCCCACTGTCTGTCCACAACGTTTACCAGCCCGTTAGCATCGAGCGGCCCCTGGTAGAGGACCGTGTAGGGATTAGCACCATTGACATCCCTGATCATAAACCTGAAATACTTGCCCGAGAGATCGGAAAGCACGGTGCCCGGCAGATTTATGTACCCGTTAGCCTTGAAGGTATCGAAGCGGTTGGCGAGCTCCCACGGCTCGGGCGGATTTGGGGTGCGGTTCGTGCCGCCGCTGCAGTTCTGGAGGCGCTTGATCAGCCGAAGCCGTTCGGCCCAGTCCACCCGGAAGGAGCTGGTAGTTATGAGAAGCTTGTCGTTGATCCAGTTGGCGGGATCGGTCACGTAGACGGGGAACTCCCAAGTCCTCGTATCGCAGCTGCCCACCGTATTGCCCGCTCCGACGGCGGATACGCGAACCATGTAAAGGCCGGGGCTCGTATAAGTATGAGTTATGTCGCCAGGCGGGGCAACACAAACCCACTCTACATCATTATCCGTAACTCTATACCCTATAAGAGTCGGCCATGTCGGCTCGGTCGAGCCAGTGGTTCCCGCCTTCAGGCACAGATATACATACCCGTTCGCCGCGGTAGGCATTACCACGGTGTTCTCGGCCACCGGCGTATCCGGAGCCCACGTGGCAACCCCGGTGTACGAACCGCCCACGCCCACCCAGTCCACCGGCGGGAACTTCTCGCCTTTGCCGGTGTACGGGTTGAACGGCGGATAGGGAGCGGTTGGAGGATCGGTCGGTTCGAAGTACCCGTGGCTCGGGTCTTCCTTCTGCGGAATGGCTTGGGCGGCCTGGATGACCGTTGGGGATCCGTCGCCGAAGTCCCAGATGAACTGCGTGACTTCCGACGTTATCGGCGCGACCGAATTCATCCGGATTTCCTCAAGTACGTTGTCCGCCAGGGACGCCCGCACGCGGAAGATGCAGTTGAGGGGAGCGGCGCCTCCGGACGGCATCGCCAGCGCCTCCGTTATAATCGGCGCCTTGTAGACCTGGACCTGTATCCTGTACGGGGGCGGGGGCGGATCGGTACCCAGACGCCCGGTGGGCGTGTTGCCGAATGAATCCGCCACCGTCAGGTCCACATACCACAGCCCGGGCCGCGTGAAGTTGAACTCGACCGCCGGCGCGTAAGATTCAGTTCCCTGCTCCGGCGGGTCATTTGTGTGCCAGAACTTCCACCTGTAACTTATCGTGTCGCCGTCATCATCAACCGCGTAGAAGGTAGGCGGGTTCCTGCGATTGGCGACGAATTTGAGTTTTATCGGTGCGCATGCCACAAGTATGCGTTGGATGGTTGGATTGCTCCTGTTGGGACATGTCCCGTCCCACGCTGCGGAGGCGCCCGTCGAATCCGTGACGAGCGATTCATAGTCCGGGTGCAGCCACGGGCAGGCGAAGGGCGGCGAATTGACCTTGAACGCCACGCGCGCGGGCGAAGTTATCGGCGAGTTGAAGTTCGCCATGATCCCCACATCGCCGCCGTCCTGTATGCCCGTCGTCGCCTGGCCCGGATCGGGGAACCCGTTCCCGAACTGGATCCAGATAGTATGATCCCTTATGCGGAGCCCCTCGTTCAGGATGATCGAGAAGTCCACGCCGGCATGGCCGGGGACGCCCCTGAAGCCCATGTCGTGCCATTGCCATATCATCTGCCGCCGCGGGAAGGTCCCGGCCGTGAACAGGTAGACTCCTGATGCCGAGGAGCTGAACTCGAGGTCGTCCCACAGCGCGAAGATAGCGTAAGTTATATGACTGGGAATGGCCGTGTTCTGGTACTCGGCCGGGTCTTTATAATACGCCGGCGGAGGCGGCGGAAGGAACCGCAGATATCCGTTAACATGGGGAACGATGATGGACCAGCATGGGATCGAGTAGGGGCAGAGCCATATGCCGTAGAACGACCAAGCGAACGGGATGCCGCCGGTCGCGATTCGCGGGTCGCTGACCGGTATTATCACGAAGCCGTCCTCGTTGCCCTGCCAGCCGGAGAATTCAGGACCGAGTACTTTTGAGCCGTAGATGGCGATGTTCTGCACCTGATTGTCGGTCGAACCGACGTAGCCGAAGTCGTCCGGACCGAGCGGCGCCAAGAACGGGTCTATCGTCACCGGATATTCCACCGTCGGCCGCGCAAGCCAGCTTGCCGGCGTGTTGACGCTCAGCCTGTATCCGCCATCAGCGAGCATCTCGACCGAGTAATCCGGATAGGTGCTGTGTCCCGGCGTCCGGAGCGCTTTTTCCTCCAGGAAACGGCCGTTATCGTCCGCGACCGTCCTGTCGTAGGCCACTGGCGCATGCATGTAGGCGACGTCCGTGCCATCAAGCGCCTTGACTATGATTGGACCGCGCGTGCGCACCTTGCCGGTAATCTGCTTCCCATTGACCCACAACGTCGCGCCACCGGAAATCTCCAGTCGCCCGGAGAAAACGAGGTCGCCCGAAGCGGGCAGGTTGGCGGGCCGTTTTGTCAGGATGATGTCGTGCTCGATACCGCCATCGCCCCGGAGCGTGAACCGCTCATCAACGCCTTCATACGTTCCCCGGTACATCACGCTGTCGGGGCGGCCTGAGACCTTATCCACCGTGACGTTACCCGCAAGGCCGATTTCAGATACGAGCCGGTCTTTCTCTCTTATCGTGCACTCCTCCGGAACCCACCGGACCACGGCGCCAGCCCTCTTTATCTCGGATACGACTCCGGCACCGTAGGTCTCCGGCACGGAATGCGCCATGAACATGGTGCCCGCCCCATAGCCGGAATCCCTTTCTTCCCACTTGAGGTTGAACGCGCCGTGCTTGTTGACGTACGTAAACGTCATGGCGCCTTCGGAGGGGCTGGCAGGTCCCCCGCGCGCCGCTACGGGAACGACATGAGAGTCCACTGTACCGGGGACCGCAGGAGACGGGCTGTTAGCGATCGGATCGCGCTTCCCGGCCAGAAACACCGTCGCTCCAACGGCCGCCCCTGCCAACAGAACGCCCAGCGCCAGATGCCGCATGTCCTAATCCCTCCCTCATGGTTCTCCGACCCAGATGAGACCGGAGGACCTCCCTCTTATTAGTTGCCTTTGTCGGCGTTTCCCTTACTCCATTATTGTGACGATACCACTAACCCCATGTTAGCCGAAAATCTCCTCAGAAAACAAGGTAGAACTCAAGGGTCTTCCCATTTTTCTTCCTCCCAGGCAATCACATTGTGCGCAACATGGTGCACAGAGGCATGACTTGGACAGACTTTTCGGAAAAATTCCAAAGAGATTTAAAAATCCCCGCTTCATGCAGGATCAGTGAGTCTGTCACCGAAACATCGTAAGGCGAATATCAAACTTTCCTCCCTAGTCGAAAGTGCAGTTGCCGGAAAATCAGTCTGGGCCCTGGGGATGCTCATGGTGCAGGGCGGGAGCCTTAAGGTCTTAAGGCCAGAATTCGCAATAGATTATATCCCGACATCCCGTGCGACAAAACCATGGTGCGACCGGAGATGTCTTTATGGCCATCAAGACGTCTTGTCAAGTATTTTGCTTCGGCGTTACAACCTCCTGCCCCTGCAATGGCAGAGCGAGGTACCTGCGAATTTCGAATTTATTCAGGTTAACTGTCCTTGAAAAGCGAGGATAAGCTCTTATAACATTACGTCTGTTTTTGAAAGAGTGGATTCGCGGTCGGGCTTCGGAGCTTCAGCTCTTCGCCGGTATTCCGATCGCGAGATTTTGACTTGATGTCCGGTCTGTCGGATGGGAAGGCGGTAGTAAACATGCCGTTGCAATTGATTCCCCAGGCGAAGGAATTGAAGATACTCCACGGCACGTTCGACTTCCGCGAAGTGGATACCCTGTTGATATCGAAACGCGCCAGCCCCGGCATAAGGCTGTTCGCGGAAAAATTCTGCGAAGATCTTCGCGAGATATGTCACTCCAATTACCAGATGGAGCCCTCCGGCTCTGTGCGCTCCTCCTATGGATGCCTGCTGACCTCGCGCTCGCGGCGCGGCGTGTTCGTCGAGACGCAAATCGGGAAGATGCAGGGGTACGAGCTGGTCGTGGCGGGGCATTGCCTCAGCATATCGGCGGTGGATGAGGCCGGCTTCCATTACGCGACCCGTTCGATCAGACAGCTCGTCGCCGACGGACCGCGCGTGCCGGCCGTCAAAATAGTGGATTATCCCCTTATCCCCTTCAGGGGCCTCCATCTGGACCTCACAGGGCTGACTCCGAACTTCCAGACGCTGAAGGACGCCATTGAGCGCGCGGCGCTGTACAAGCTCAACGCGCTTCTGATCGAATACGGGGACCGGTTCGCCTATGAGTGCGCGCCGGAGGTGCGTGGGCCCGGCTGCCTCGGCAGGGATCAGATAAAGGAATTGTCGGATCTGGCGGCCGCGCGATCCATCGAGCTCATCCCGATGGTATCCACTCTTGGCGACCTTGAGCGCTTTCTCGGGCATCCGTCCTGCGCGGAGCATCGCGAAATCAGGGACATGCCGCACCAGATATGCCCGAGCGACGAGAAGGCGAACCGGCTCGTATGGCGGATGCTCAGGGAGGTAATGGACGTCCACACGTCGAAGCTCGTCCATGTGGGCGGCGGGAGGCCCCCGTTTTTCGGCAGGTGCGAAAGGTGTTCTAAGGCTGTCAGGGAGAAGGGCGAGATCGGGCTGTTCATGGACTACCTCGCGCGGATCGGCAGGATACTGCACGAGGCCGGGCGCGTCCCGATGCTCTGGGACGACATGCTCCGGGACGCCGCGCCGGACCAGCTCAAGCGGCTGCCGAAGGGCGCCGTCGTCGTCTGCCGGATGTTCGAGGGGAAAGGCGGTCAATACAGGCCCGAACATCTGCCGATGCTGGACAAATATGCCAAGGCGGGCCTGACTGTATACGGCTGCGCCTGCGTCCGCGGTGCTTCGGCGCCGCATTCGAACGCCCCGGACTACCGCGAACGGATGGACAATGTGGACTTCTGGGCCGACGCGGCAGAGAATACCGGCGCGCTGAAGGGTCTTGTGGCGGCCGGACCGGCAAGGCACTCTCCGATGTCGCCTATCTGCGACCCCTTCCCCACAATCTGGCCGGGCGCGCTGTATGCCGCCGAAAGGTTCTGGGCGGGGCTTTCCACGTCGCGCGAATCGTTCGAGCGGAGGCTGCTCACCAGGTTCTACGGCCTCCGGCCGGACGCGGTCGAGGTGGTCTCCGCGCATTACAGGCTGGCAGGGGAAATGGATCAGGCTTCCATCGAGGCCCTGGAAAAGGCCAAACGCAGCGCCAAGCGCAGCAGGGACATCCTGGAACTGCTCGAATATATCGGCAGACTCCGGGTCCATGAGGCCAAGTGCGGGGCGCTGGTCGAAAACGCCAGCAGGCTGCTCCATTACCTGGAAAGCGGGGCCGCCGATCCGCTGCGCGCACGCTCGCTGCTGGCCGAGGTAAACAGCCTGCGAGAGGCCGGGGAGAACATGAAGCGCGAGCTGGGGCGCATCCTTTCGAGACGGTTCTACAAGACCGAGGTGGACGAGCTCATCGCCAGCAGGTTTCTCTTCTTCGACAGGCTCGCCGACGCCGCGACGGCCCTCCTGAAGAAGAACTGAACGGAGCCGCGAGAACCCCGCGCTCCGCCGGCCTCTTCGAGAGAAACGGCGGCGGGCTTGGGCGGTGACCCGGCAAGGCGGAAGATAAAGATGAACTTTATACTGTTCAACATCGAGGAGATGCGGGCGGAGAGCGCCGGCTGCTGCGGCAACGCACGCGCATGCACCCCGAACATTGACAGGCTCGCCGCGGAGGGCGTCAGGTTCGACAACTGCTTCGTGCAGCACACCGTCTGCGCGCCCTCCCGGTGCAGTCTCATGACCGGCTGGTACCCCCACGTCAGGGGACACAGGACGCTGTGGCATCTCCTGCGGCCGGACGAGCCGAACCTGTTCAGGTATTTGAAAGAGGCGGGCTGGAGCGTCATGTGGTGGGGCAAGAACGATCTGCTCGCGCGGGCTTCCTTCGCCGCTTCTGTGACCCACGCCTCGGACCCCGGCGGAAAGTGTTTCGGCGACAATCCCTGGCCGCCGGACGACCCTCGCCGGCAGACTTTCCTGTATGAACCGTATTCCGGAAGCATCGAGGATCACGGCGATTTCCGCCGGGTCGGAGCGGCGATAGAATTCCTGCGCTCGCGCCCGCGCGAACCGTTTCTGATCTGGCTGCCTCTGATTTACACCCACCCGCCCTACTCCGCGCCGGTCGGATGGCATGACCGCGTGGATCCTGCTACCCTGCCCCCGCTAAGGCCGCCGGGGCTTCCGGGCAAGCCGGACTTCCATGCCCTGATCCGCAGGACCCGCCGCCTCGACGAGCTCGACGAGGCGTTTTTCCGCAGGATACAGGCCGTGTATCTGGGCATGGCCGGCTTCATAGATTCCCAGCTCGGCCGTCTCCTGGACGCGCTGGACGTAACCGGGCTGGCGCGGAGCACGGCGGTTTTCGTCTTTTCCGACCACGGCGATTACGCTGGCGATTACGGGCTGGTCGAGAAGTGGCCGAGCGGTCTGGAAGATGTCCTGACGCGGGTGCCGTTCGTGGCGCGGGTGCCTGGAGGCGCGGCGGGGCACGTGGTGCGCGAGCCGGTCGAGATGTTCGACCTTATGCCGACGGTGCTCGAACTGGCCGGTCTGAAAGCGCGCCATACTCACTTCGCCAGAAGTCTGGCGCCGCAATTGTCGGGATCGCCGGGCGACCCGGACAGGGCCGCATTCGCCGAGGGAGGATACGGGCTGTTCGAACCGCACTGTTTCGAGGGCAGGAGTACGGGCGACCAGGCCGGCCGGGGGCCGGAGCACATCTACTACCCGAAGGGCCGGCTTCAGCAGGATCGCCCCGAAAGCGTCGGACGGACGGCAATGGTGCGCANCTCGACTCATAAGCTGATATACCGCCCGCAGGGAACCTGCGAACTGTACGATATGACGGACGATCCGGGAGAGACGCGAAACCTGTGGGAGCATACGGAGGCCGAGCCGGTCAGGCGCGAGCTCGAGAGACGCCTGCTGGATCGCATGATCGAAACCAGCGACGTGGTGCCTCTCGATGAAGACCCCCGCGGTCTGCCGGGCGGACCCGTCGAATCGTAATCTTCAGCGGCGCGCCTCCGGTTGCCCTCTATGCCGTCGCCCGCGTACCAATATCGTCGGGTGCGCAACCCGACCGCGGGGCCGGTTCGCCGGGCCGGAGACCGGGCAATCGCCTGGCGGCCCGCGGCATCGTCCGGGCTCTGCTCCCGGGACTTCTCAGGTTCCGTCACCGCAGACCTGTCGGAGGCCGGAGCCGCCGGAAGTTTCGTCATAGTCTCGATATTGAATCCGTCTAAAATATGGCCGCGGTCTCCGGTCGGGATCGGATGCCGCGGCGGGGCGGAAGGGGCGGTGCGGGAAGCATCCGCTGGCCGGCGACTTCCCGGACCTGCCGGCCGTTTCAGTTAATCCCGTCCGGGAGGAAGGTAACTGTTTGCCGCGGCTGGTTTTGAGCGCAGCGCCTGAGCGTATCCGCTATTATGGCGCCTTTGTCATCCCGTTCGGGCTCGCCACTCCGAACAGCGGCCGCAGCCTGGACGCGGCAAACAGTTACGGAGGAAGGCATGGGGTAGAATCATGGCCCCGGACGGGGATGAGGATTGTATGACGCAGGGCAACGACGGATCTTCGCTGCCGACGATCGAGGGGCTGCGGATCATATGCGAGCTCGGCCGCAGCCCGCGCGGCATCACATACAAGGCGCGGCGGCTGCTCGAACAGGACATCGTCGCGGTAAAGGTGTTCAACGACGGTCTGAGTCGAAATGCGGAGTTCCGGGAGCGGCTGGACAGGAACGCCGGTCTGGCGTTCCTGCTCGAGCACCGGGCCATGGTCAGGACGCTGGGGGTTTTTCAGGACGGCGACCGGCTGTGCCTGATGATGGAATACGCTCCCGGCGAGCCGTTGACGCGGGCGCTCCAGAGGAACGTCCGTTTCGGTCCAGAAAGAGCCGTGGCGATCGCCATGCGCATCGGCTCCGCGCTTTCCTACGCTTGGCGCCACGGCTACGTGCACGGACGGCTGCACCCTAGCGACGTGATCGTAACGGCCGACCAGGTGTCGGTACTTGGGATAGCGCTTGGCGAGAAGGTCGAGGTACCGCCGCCCGGCACGCCCATAGCAGACGAGGTCGGCAGATTCAATCCCCTTATATACGCCGCTCCGGAGCTGTTGAAGGGCGCCGGCCCTCCGGCGGGGGCGGAGTATCTGTGCGACCTGTACAGCCTCGGCGCGATCCTGCACCACATGCTGACCGGGCTGCCGCCCTTCAGGACGTCGGCCATCGAGGCCTTCGTGAGGAAGGGAGTTCAGCCGGCGCTGGTCTGGCCGCGCGACATGGAAGACAAACTGCCCCGGAACGCGGTGGTCCTTGTCGAGCGCCTGGTGCGGAGCGATCCGGCCGCGCGCGGATCTTTCGAGACGCTGGCTGACGGCCTACAGGCAGCCCTCCAAGAGATACGGGGCATCCGTCCATGCGTCCAGGCCTGGGCGCCCGAACCTCCGCCGGTCCTGCCGCCGGTCGAGCCGCTGCCCGCGCGCCCGGCCGCGCAGCCTGCCGCGGCGCCAGGCGGGGAGGCGCCGGTGGATAGCGCGCGCGCATCTTTCGCGGCTGGGGGAGAGGGAGCAGAAGCCTCATGGCGGCCGCCGCCGATGGCCGGCCCGGTGCGCCGGCCCCTCGCGGTCGATGCGGGCGCCTTGCGGCCTGTCTCTTATACACA
>JAOACM010000096.1 GCA_026417845.1 Planctomycetota bacterium
ATAAGAGACAGTTTCATAGCTTCTGTCCCGGAAACCTGCCGCCGCGGAGCTTATGGCTTTGCGATCTCGACTTCGCGGCACTGCGGCACCCAAGGTTTCTGCCGCGTCCGGCCCGAAGCCATCCGGAGATTTTTGGACAGACTCTTAGCGTCCATCCGAAAAATCTACGGCGCACAGATTATCCACTCAGCGAGTCCCACTGTCCGGCAGGAAGTTCTGGACAGGCTCTTATCGCACCAGGCTTCCGTAAAGCGCCAGGGCTGTCGCTTTTTCGATCTTAACCCGGACGAGCGAACCGATCAGATCGGGCCCGCCCGGAAAGATCACTATCCTGAACGACCGGCTGCGCCCTGTGAGCCGTCCGGGATCAGTCTTGCTCGGCGAGTCCACGAGCACTTCCTCGACGCAGCCGATCCTTTCCCGGTTGAGCCGCTCGGATATTCCGGCCTGCAGGGCGGCAAGTTCCGCGTGCCTCGCCTTCTTTTCCGCCTCCGGCACATCGTCCGGCATTCCGGCCGCCTCCGTGCCCGGCCGCGGACTGTATTTGAACAGGAAACACGATTGAAATCCGGCCCGGCGGACCAGGTCCAGCGTGTCCTCGAAGTCGGCTCGGCTTTCCGTAGGAAAGCCTGCTATGAAATCGCTGGCGATGCCGATGCCGGGACAGAGCCTGCGCGCCGCGTCGAGCAGACGCAGGTACTTTTCCCGGGTGTAGCCGCGGCGCATCAGCTTCAATATCCTGTCCGAACCGGACTGGGCCGGCATGTGGATGAACGGCATGACCTTGTCGGAAAGCTCGGCCATGGTCCGGAACAGGCTCTCCCGGCAATTGGCGGGGTGGTTGGTTATAAATCTGAGACGCAGCAGGCCCGGGATGCCGTACAGGCGGCGCAGGAGGGACTCCAGCGACGTCCCGTCGCCAAGGTCCCTTCCGTATGAATCTATCGTCTGGCCCAGGAGGGTTATCTCGCGGACCCCATCGGCGGCCAGCCTTCGCGCCTCCTCCTCGATGTCCTCCGCCGTCCTGCTCTTCTCCGGTCCTCTCGCGGAAGGCACCACGCAATACGAGCAGCGTCTGTTGCAGCCCCTCGAGACAGCGACGCAAGCTTGGTGGGCGATGGGTCTGACGGCTGGAGCATCGCCGAAATCCACGCCGTCGCCTCCGGGCGCATCCCCGACGGCCACGAGGGGGCCCCCACGCGCGGCGGGCCGGCCTGAGGAAACCGCGTCGTAGAGCCTCCCTATTTCGGTAATGCGTCTTGCCCCCACCAGAAAATCCACGTGCGGGAACCGGCCTGCGATAGAACCGGCCTCGCGCTCCGCCATGCAGCCCGCCACGACCAGGCGGCGCGCCGGGTCGCGCCTCCGCCATGCTCTGAGCTTGCCCAGAAGCGACAGGACGCGATCCTCGGCATGCCGGCGCACCGAACAGGTGTTTACAATTATGAAATCAGCCTTCTTCGGGTCTTCCACCAGATCCGCGCCTCGGTCGCGCAGCATCCCCGCGATCCGGCCGGAATCGTAGTCGTTCATCTGGCAGCCGAACGTAACGATGCAGACCCGCACCGGATTTTCCTCCGTCACGCCGCTTCGCCGCGCTGGTCCGGAGGCGACCAGAGATGGCCAGGGTTGCGCCCTGAGCCGCCGCGCGGACGCCGCGCCTGCCCCCGGCGGCGACCCCCAGCCCCCGATCCGGCCGCGCAACGCGCGCCACGGCGACCCGGCGGAACAAGTCGTACGGTCAAAAGCGGCCGCGCGAACTGCGCTCCGGAACCGCCGTGAATCATCCGACGGGCGGCGGTTCATCCGGGAATAGCGCCGCCACCCCCGGCGATGCGCCTCTCTCGCCGGGGAGAGTATCGGGGAGGGAGGCGGCTGACAATCGCCGGGCGATCCGTCACAGCCCGTCCGGCAGGCTCGCTGCTTTCTCCTCCGCGAGGTTTCCGGTCGCCCGGAGAAGTTTCCGCCGCGCGCAGGCTACTTCTGGAACGTTTCCCCGCGGCGCAGCAGGCCCTTTGGGGGAAGCGTGCCGACCAGCGGCTTGGCGTATTCGATGAATTCCGGCGTCACATCGTTACCTTCGGCGTTCAGAAACCTGTCCGGAAGAGGCTTGTGGTTTGGTTTTCCGGCATCTATCAGCTTAAGGCCGGCTACATCGTCGAGCGGCGCAAGCGCCGGCTCGACGTGGTAGTCCTCGCCGTTCCCGGTGCGCTCGATCACGACAGACCCGTCAATGTTGCCGAGTATCGAGTATTTGACGGCCGCCTCGCCCACCATGAGCGCCTCGCGCGAATCCACCTCGCTGACGATCCCCGCGAAGGAGCGCTGGGCGTAACCGAGCGTGTCGGATCTGACGCGCGGCGCCTTTCCTGTCTCGCGCTTCATGGCCGCGGCCACGACGCAGGCGAGCATGTCGGCCAGCGCGCCGGTGCCGGAGAGCTGCACGTGGCCGAAGGAATCCTTCTCTGCGCGCCCGGCGTCCTTCAGCATCTCTCCGAAGGCGTCCATCCACTTTATGACCGACTGCATTCCCATCTCATGAAGTTCGCGCCTGATGTGCTCGCTGTTCAGGAACTCATGGCCGTCCCTGTCGCAGATGCCCTCGCTGACGGCCACCAGACACCGCTTGTATTTCTTGTACACGCGCGAAATATCGGAAATAATTTCCCTCAAAGTCTTCGGCCTCTCCGGGACATAGATCAGGTGCGGCCCGTCGCCTTCGTGTCTCCGGGCGAGGGCCGAGGCGGCGGTAAGCCAGCCGGCCGTCCTGCCCATGCATACGTCAATCTTTATGCCGGGCAGCGCGCGCTGATCCAGGTCGTTGCCCATGAAGCACTGCGCCACGTACTTTGCGGCGCTGCCGTAACCGGGGCAGTGGTCGGTCACCAGCAAGTCGTTGTCTATCGTCTTGGGAACATGAAATACCCGCAGTTCGTAGTTGTTGGCCGCAGCGATCCTGTTGATTATGCCGGCGGCGAGGGCCGAGTCGTTGCCGCCTATGTAGAAAAAGTAGCGAACATCGTGCTTCCGGCATATCTCGAATATCTTTTTGCAGTCCTCTTCTGTAGGCTTCTTGCGACACGAGCCGAGCCCTGAGGCGGGACTGCTGGCGACCTCGGCCAGTTCGCGTGGCAGTTTTCCTCCGAGGTCTATCATGTCCTCCTTCAGGAACCCCTCGATGCCGTTATGCATGCCGTATATCTTTTTGATGTAATCCTTATGGAAGCGCGCCTCGCGGATAACTCCCATGAGGCTCTGATTTATCACGGCGGTCGGTCCGCCGCTCTGCCCCACCACCAGATTGCCCTCTACGATGCCGGTTCGTCTGATCCCTCCGCTCATCTTCGCCCTCCGCTCCCGAACCCGGGACCCCGACCTCCCCCGGACAGTTTGCTCCCCGGAGGCTCACGCCTCGCTCCACGTTTATCCTGAAGCCGTTCCCGGTTTTCCTGTTCCCTCAGATGGTTCCTATCCGATCCATCCGCGCCAGCAGGCAGGGACTGCCGGCTCAATGCAGTCCTGAGGTCGCACGAGTAATAATGCTGCGTCGCCCGGATTTGTCCAGCGACGGTGCAGGGAGACGGGAGATAGGGGGACATGGCTGTAGCTGCAAGGTCGGATACGGGCGTCCAGAAGCGTTTCGAGGGGAAGGCAGCCCCGCCGTCGCCTCCCGCCCGTATCTCCGCGGATTGCCTCCGACGGCCCCCGGATCACTTGGTCGGCATCCGCATTTACGGCCATGCACCCAGGCTGGCGCGTCCGGAGGATGCCGTGGATGCCGCTTGACAGAGGCGCGGTTTTCAAGTAATCGGCGCTGGACGATAAGCGCGCGAACCGGGAGCATTGCGTCGCTGATACAGGAAGCGGCTGTTCGTTGCCCCGGCGCGGTGCGCGCGGAAAGGAGGGGCGTGTGATAGTAGCAAGGCAGCTCTCTGTGTTCATGGCCAACAAACCCGGCGTGCTGGCCAAATTATGCGAGTCGCTCGCGGAACACGACGTGAACATAATGGCCATCTCGGTTTCGGACACTGTGGATCACGCCGTCGTCCGGCTCATAGTGTCCGATCCGCGCAAGGCCCTCGACATACTCGAATCCCATAACATGCTGATCGTGGAGACGGACGTGCTCCTGGTACCGGTTCGGAACAAGCCGGGAGAACTGGCCTCGCTGAGCCGCAAGCTCGCCAGGGCCAGGATCAACATCGAATATGCCTACGGCAGCGCGACAAATGAGGGGAGCGAGTCGTTCCTGGTGCTCCGGGTCAGCGACGTTGCAAAAGCAAGGAAGGCGCTCAAGTAGGGCTGGAGAGCCCGATCCGCCGGATCGGGATGTGATTCCGGCGGCCTGGCTGGTCTCCGGGGTTTCGTCAGATCGCCCGCCGATCGCCCGCTGCGGCGCCTCCTGCGTTCCTCTGTCGAACAACGCAGCCGTCGCCGTCCCCCGCTTTCGTGCCGTCCTTCCCTCCGGTGCTGGGAAGACCGCCCCGGCGATGGTGCAGCATCGAAGGATCGGGGTGCCTTCCCGCCTGCCGGACAGCAGATAACCCCCGGCACCCCCGGGTTGCCTGGAGCGACGCACGGGGCGATGCCGGGCGAAGGGAGGTACGAATGGACCTATGGGGTCCGCCCGGCGATCAGCCTCTTCAGCGCAGCTAGGCTTTTCGCGGCGGTCCTGTCGAGATTTTCCTCGCTGCCGCCGCCGCGCAGGGGGGAGCACATCTCGTACGCCACATAACCGGAAAATCCACCCTCCCGCAGCCCCCTGAAGAACGGCCCGTAATCCATGAACCCTTCACCTACGGGGACGGCGCGGAACATGTCTGGGACGCTCTCGAAGCAGTCCAGGTTCCCTGCATACCGGAACCGCCTCAACCGCACGTAGTCGGCCACCGTCGTCTGCACCATCCTCGGCGCCATGATCCTGGCCGCCTTCCTCAGGTCGTCGCCGTGCTGTGCCGGTGCCCACGGATCGAACATCGCCTTGCAGTTGGGATGGTTAACGTCATCAAGGAACTCCATGAACGCCTCGAAGGATCCGCCTATGTCGTGGTGATTCTGCACCCCGCAGGCCACGCCAAGGTCCTCCATCGCATTCGCACATTCCCGGACCGCGTTGACGCAGATGTTCCAGTCCTCTCTGGGAGAGTACGCGTCGTAGCCGGTGAATATCCTGACGATCCCGGCGCCAAGCGCCTTGGCCATTTCTCCCAACCGCCTGACGTACGCCACCTGGAATTCGACCGTCGGTATGAAGTGCGCGGATGGATTCTGGCGGCCGGCGGTGAAATCAGTGTAGGCGGCGATAGTGCATATCTTCACGTTGTGCTTCCCGGCCGCCTCGCGAATCCCCGCCAGGTCGCGGTCGGTCGTATCGAGGACCGACAGGTGAGGCCGCTTGCCCATGAGCTGGACGGCCGGGTAGCCCAGCTTCGCCGCCTTGGCGATGAAGGATTTCACGTCCAGCCTGTGTTGACCCCACAGGCCCGCGTAGCTCACGGAGAACAAAGCTGGAGTCATGCTCATTTCGACGCCCCTCCTGATTTAGAGCCTATCCAGAAACCTGCCGCCGCGGAGCTTATGGCTCTGCGCTCCCGACTTCGTAGCGGGAGGTTTTTGGACAGGCTCTCATCCCGTCCCTCCGTGCGCCAGCGGCCGGCCTCGTGCCGCAGGTCGCATCCTGTGTCTCTGCCAGGGCTGATCCCTGGATCCGCCAGGGTCGGGCCGTGCCGGTCATTCGCCGGTCTCTCTGGCGACATCCGTCGCGCCGGCCCGGCCGTCCGACGCGGCCGTCCGACGCGGCCGCCCACGCGCCGGATGTTACGCATTCCGGTCGCCTCTATACAGCGCAAAATCGGCGTGTCCGCGCGGCCGCGGCGCGGTAAACTATCCCGCTCCTCCGGAAATCTTCCTGGCGCGACGGGCATGGGGGCGCCGGTTGGGAGAACGTGGGCGCGTGCCCGTCGCGGCCGGCGCCGGGCGGGCGCGGGAGGCGGCAACATTAATCAGAGCCTGTCCGGAAATCCCCCGGACGGGAAGGGAGGCGGCACTGAGCCCAAAGCTTCGCGTTCGAGGTTTCTGGAAGGAATCCTGGAACCTTATCCGAAAACCTGCCGTCGCGAGGCTTACGGCTTTACGATCTCGACTTCGCGACGCTGCGGCGCCCAGGATTTCCGCCGCGTCCGAGCCGAAATCCCTATGTAGGTGCTTAGACAGGCTCTTAATCACGGGGGCGGGGAAGGGAGGCGTTCGAGATGAAGACGACATTGGAACTGAAAGGCGGACTGGTGGACCTCCAGGTCAACGGCTATCTGGGCGTCGAATTCTCGTCGCCGAAGCTGACGATGGACGGCATCCGCACCCTGACGAAGGCGCTTGTCGAGCGCGGGACGGGAGCGTACTGCCCGACTGTGATCACCTCACCCGAAGAAATCTACAGGCGCAACCTGCCGCTGATCGCCTCGGCCATGCGCGACCCGGAGCTTAAGGGCCGGCTGCTGGGGATACATCTGGAGGGGCCGTTCATAAGCCCCGAGGACGGGGCGCGCGGCGCTCACTCTCGCGAATATGTCCGCCGGCCGGACCCGGATTTTCTGGACGAGCTCCAGAGGTTGGCGGATGGCAACGTGGTGCTGCTGACGCTGGCTCCCGAAATCCCGGGTGCGCTCGATCTGATACGCCACGCCGCCAGGCGCTGGCCGGGCATGGCCCTCGGCATAGGCCATTCCCTGGCCGGGAGCCGGGAGATAGCCGCGGCGGTCGAGGCCGGCGCCAGGTTCTCCACCCATCTGGGCAATGGCATACCTTCCTCCATCAACCGCCACCTGAACCCGATCTGGCCTCAGCTCGCCGACGAGCGCCTCTCGGCCTTTCTGATCACCGACGGCCACCATATCCCCGCCGACTTCATAAAGGTCGCCTTCCGCGCCAAGGGCGCCTCAGGTTGCGTCGTCACCAGCGATTCCTCGGATATAGGCGGCATGCCGCCGGGTGAATACTTCTCGCTCGGGAAGAAGGTCGTCCTCGAACCGTCGGGGAAGTTGAGGTGCGCCGACAGCGAGTACCTTGCCGGATCGAGCGCGTGCATGATCCAGTGCATGGATCACCTGGCCTCGCTCGGGTTCCTCAGACCAGGGGAACTGGCCATGGCCGGGCGGTTTAACGCGCTGTCTCTGCTTGATGTCCGTTCCGCCAGACTTCCGAAGACCCCGGTCGTCAGGCTGAAGGGCTCCGCGTTTTCGGTTGTCTGACGGACTGGAGGGCGGTACGCCCTTCCCGCCGCGTTGGGACGGGATAGCATATGTTCCGGCCTTCGAGGCAGGGATTGCACAGTCCGGAGGGAGGCAGGGAAACGGTATGCTGCTGATCGGCGCCGACGAGGCCGGGTATGGTCCGCGCATCGGGCCGCTGGTCGCCTGCGCGTGCGCCTTCAGGGTTCCCGACGATCCGGCCTGCGCATCCCAGGGCCACAGTCTGCCTGTAGACGGCGCCCCGGACCTCTGGCGGCTGCTGGCGCCTGTCGTCCGCCGGGCGCCCCCGGCGCCGCCTGCGCTGACGGTGGACGACAGCAAACGCGTCTTCATCCGCGGGTCGGCGGATGCGCTGGGCGAGCTCCGGCGCGTGGTCGGCGCGTTCCTGATGGCCTCTGCCGGTGCGCCTGTGCCCGCCGCTCCTGGCGAAGGCGGCCCGCCGCGCAGCTCCCCGGCCGCGCGCGGATTCCTCGAGGTCCTCCTTCCCCCCGAGTGTCTCCACGCCTGGCGCTCGGAAAAATTCGCCGCGCCGGTCCGGGACACGGAAGATCCGGAAGGTGGCGGGGATGCGATACCGTTGCCGGGTGTCCGGCTGGCGGACGAACTGGCAGATCGGGACATCGCCTTTCTGGGGTTCTCGTGTCGCTGGGTAACACCGCGCCAGTTCAACGCGGCACTCGATGCGGGGCTCAACAAGGCCGACATAAACTGGCAGTGCCTTGCTGAAGCAGCGCGGGCGCTGGCCGGGTTGGCGCTGCCCGGCGAGCGGATCGTCATGCGTTTCGACAGGCTGGGAGGCCGCAGGTTCTATGCCGCCAGGTTGGCCTACGCGCTTCCGGCCGCATTCCCCGGGCGACGCGAACCGGAGCCCCGGCCCGGCCGGGACCGGGACGGAACGTCAGGGGTCCGGGCGATTGCACGCGCAAGCGCCGGAGACAGGTCCCCCGGCCGCGCGGCGGCGGATAGCGGGTCGGCGACGCCTCCCCGCGCAGAAGACCGGCCGGCGGCCCGCGCGGCATCCGGATCTGACTCCTGCGATCCGGAGCAGTCTGCGGACTTCCGCTACTGGCTCGCAACAGTGGTCCGCGAAACGCCGCGGGAATCGAGGTACCTGCTGGGCGATTCGGTGGATATAGCCTTCAGGGTCGGCGCCGATCGCGACTGCCTGCCGGTCGCGCTGTCCTCAATGGCCGCGAAACTGCTCAGGGAGCTGGCCATGGGGCGCATAAACGCTTTCTTCCGCTCGCGCATGCCCTCCCTCCGTCCGACGGCAGGTTACCCGCAGGATGCCGCCAGATTCCTTCGCGAGACCGGATTGCTGCGCCGCGCGATGGGGATCGAAGACGAC
The DNA here is from genome assembly GCA_026417845.1 of Planctomycetota bacterium. Lineage (GTDB taxonomy): Bacteria > Planctomycetota > SZUA-567 > H5-PLA8 > CALKMO01 > CALKMO01. The sequence goes on from JAOACM010000096.1 coordinate 8,596, forward strand.
TCCTTCATTCGCCGGGTCTGATCCCATGACATCGAACCGGTTGCCATGTCCCTGGAGGGGAGAAATTTGCGCGTAATTGTCTGCCGCGTTCAGGTGGCGGCTGCTATTTGAGTTGCTCGTCCGAACGGGGCACCAATAGCGCTACCGCAAATAAGAGACCCATCCAGAAACCTCCCACCGGAAAGACAGCCAACCTCGGCTGTAAGCTCTGCGCCTGGGGTTTTGGGATAGGCTCTAAGACCGCTATGCCGTTGCGCCCCAATATATGGGAACGGCAAACAATTGCATTTATGCGGGTGGCTGGGAGTCTCATCCCGGTTCTTCAGAGAGAACCCGCATCCGCCGGGTAGCGTTTTTCGCGATTTTTACCCCAAGCACCTTTCAGAGAGCGCCTGAGGTAAGCCTGTGCGCGCCATCCCCGCAACCGTCCATCGCGTCCTCTCTGGCAACCGCCCCTGCGAATCAACAGCGCAACCGACTCCTTAGACCCCGTCCAGAAACCTCCAGATGGATTCGGGCTGGACGCGGCGGAAACCTTGGGCGCCGCAGCGTCACGAAACCGGAATCGCGAAGCTGCAAGTTTCGGGGGGCAGGTTTTCGGATAGATTCTTAACATTTATGCCCGGCCGGGACCTCCACGCTCGGCTCGGTGGACGCCGCGGCATGGACGGGGCTGCGGCCGGCACCCGCTGCATGCCCCTCAGCGTTTTTCGGGCTCTGCCAGGAGCACGACGCCATTCTCGATGAGCATTTCGAGGCCGGCGGCGGCCGCCAGCTCGCCGACGATCCGGCCGCAGGTCTTATCCTTCGTGTCGAGTTCGACGACGGTTTCGGCGACACGCCTCATGGCGGAGGGTTCGACCAGTATGGTCGCGGATGTCTGGGGTCCGATGATGCCGCGGAGCAGGTCGCGGAAACGGCCCTGGAGACGTTCCGGCGCGGCCGCCGGTCGCAGGGCAAGTGCCCTGTCGAGGGCGGCGCGGCGGTCGTTGTGGAGGGGCGGCAGTCCGCGGGCCATGGCGTCCTTCATGGCGGCCGCCTCCTCGAAGGCGACTGATGCCTGCCTGCCCGTGCCGGCTACGACTAGGCAGTCCAGGAACGGCGCTAGGAAGGCGCCGCGCATCAGGAACGGACGGTGCAGAAGGAGCCTTTCGCGGAGCGCGCCCGTCAGGTCTTGGATGGCCGCGCGACCTTTTGCGGCGGCCGGATCGCGGAGCGGAACGGCCCAGAGGCTGCCCGCGCCGCGGGGGTCTGATGCCGGCCTTATGACCAGATCCTCCCCGTCGGCTACGACCTGCATGCCGGAGATATCGCAGGCCCACTGCAGGGCATCTCCGATCCCAGCCTCCCTGAAATACAGCGCCTGGGGGGGGAATTCGACGTCGGGGCATCCGAGACGGATGCGGAGCCCCGTCCTGCCGGCCGCCTCGGTGGCCAGCACGCCGATGCCGGATACCCTGCGCGGGCGGATATCGCCCGTCAGGACGACGGACAGGTCGGGGACGTCCGGCCGCTCTCCGGCGGTCCGGATAGAGCGCAGGATTGAGCGGACGGCATCCCGGCCCGATCGCGAGGTCCGTATGCGCAGGAAGCCGCCGGCGACGGCCGCCCTGTCCGTACAGACCGGTTCGCCACCCGATGTTTTAGGCCCGAGGAACTTAATCAGGCCGATCAGCGCGGCGGCCTTCCGGTCCGCGCCTTCGCCTTGCCTGCCGGTCAGGTTGCCGACGTCGAAGAGCCAGTCCCTCTCGCTGATGCGTTCGATCGTCCCCGTCCTTGCCACGTACAGCATCGGCGCGGTCCATACGGCCTCGGCCCCGAAAGGTTCAAGTATCAGGCGGAGCGCCTCGCCGCACGATACTACCGGTACGCGGCCGGGCGATGCGGCCGTCTCCAGCGGCGACACGGGCTCGCCGCCGCGGGAGAAATCCACGGCGTCCACCGCCACGTTGATGCCGGCGGCGCGGCCGATGGCACGGATATGGTCGGCGACGGGCGCGCGGAGCGCCAGCGAGTCCGGGGCGGGGACCGACATCTCGCGCGATATCTCGTCCGGCCACGGCTCGAACGGGGCCTGCTCCCACCCTTTCCCGGGGTCCGCCGGCACCGACAACACGGCCACGGGCCTGGACGGGCCCTCGGCCGCCGCCGGATCGGGCTCACGCCACGATACCGAGAGGCGGCAGGATCTGGCCATCCATGCCACCGCCTCACGCAGCGGCATCGGGCTGGAAATGCACACGCTCAGCTGTCGCCCGGCAGCCTCGGCGGCGGACGGCGGGATCTCGAATCCGATTCCGCGCGTCGCATGGAGCGCGCCGAGCGCCTCGGCGAGCGTGACCGGGCCGCCATCCCAGCGGATGTCCACAGGATCGGGACCGGGGCGATCGGGCGGCCGCGCCGGCACGGCTGGGTTTTCCAGGGACTTATCCGGGGCGGGGGGGATTTTCGGAGGCGGCGGCTGCAGCGCCCACGCAAGGGCAGCATCAACGTCGCATGGCTCCGGGCCGCTGACCTTCCC
>JAOACM010000097.1 GCA_026417845.1 Planctomycetota bacterium
AGATGTGTATAAGAGACAGCTCCGGGGCATCGAACAGCTTATGATAGACATGGTCGAAGACCCGGAGGGGCTGCACGCCCTCCTGGCCAGGATGCGCGACGGGATATCGAAGGCGCAGGAGGAGGCCGAGAGGGCCGGCGACTGGCGGCTTGTGAATCACCAGAACCAGGCGATGCCGTACGCGGAAGAGCTGCGCGACCCCTCGCCCGACGGCGGACCGGCCCTCCGGAAGGAACTGTGGTGCTTCTGTGCGTCGCAGGAGACGACGGCTGTCGGGCCGGACATGTTCGAGGAATTCATGCTTCAATATCAGTTGCCGATCATGGAGAAGTTCGGGCTGGTGGCTTACGGCTGTTGCGAGGACCTGACGCGAAAGATCGGCAAGCTCAGGCGCATCCCGAACCTGCGCCGCATCGCCGTATCGCCGTTCGCGAACGCGGCCCGCTGCGCCGAACAGATAGGGAGGGACTACGTCATCAGCTACCGGCCCAGTCCGGCGGACATGGTGGCTTACGGTTTCGACGTCGGGCGCATCAAGGGGATACTGAGGCGCGACCTGGCCGCATGCCGCGGCCTGCACGTAGACATCACGCTGAAGGACGTGGAGACGGTCGAGGGAGATCCGAACCGCGTCCGGAACTGGGTGCGGGTGGCGCGCGAGGTGGTGGACGAGGTGTGGTCGAGGGCCTGAAGCCGGCGGGAGCGGCGCCGATTGCGGACTGATGCTCCGTGAGGAGGGCGGCCTTCCCGGCGGGATAGTGAAGCGGGATGACGAAGCGGCCGTCCGCGGAGGGAGAGCGTACAGAGCGATGCCTGTTCCCGGCGTGACGTCCGGCCGGTGCGCGGAACCGGCGACAGGCCGCCGGAGCGGTCCGTCGTCCTGCATGCGCGCGAACCGCCTCGGGTCGCGAGCGGCACCGGGCGTGCGGGACGGCTGTCTGCCGTGTTCAGGTTGCGGCTGCTGTTTGCAGTGGTGCGCCCGACGGGGCAACAATGGCGCCACGCCAGCGGATACGCTCATGCGACGCACCTGCAATTATGGCCGCGGCAAACGGTTGCCGTGCGAGACGAGATGACCTGCCGGAGGGGAAAACTTCATGACCAGCCCGGCCGGAAAAACAGGGAACGCGAACGAAGGGGCGGGCGAAAACATCCTGTTGGCGGCCGGCGGAAAGTACGGTGTGCGGATCGCGTCGAACAGGAGGGACCTTTCGCTCGCCTTCGATCTGGCCTTCGGCCCCAGGCTGGATCCCGATTGCGAGCGCCTGGTACCCGGCCATATGCGCCTCTCGATATTTCACGCCCTGCCCGCTACGGTAACGTTCGTAGCCGTGGAACTGGACGCGGCTGATGCGGGGCGGAGCGGGGGCGGCGGGGCCGGCGGCAGCCCGGCATCCGCGTCCGCGACCCTTTCACTCGCCGCCGATTCCCCCCTCGGCCTCCCCATGGACGAATCGTTCGCCCAGGCGACGGACGCCATGCGGAAGGCCGGGCGGCGGCCGTGCGAGGTGTTCGAGCTGGTATTGAAGGCCTCGGACGGACGCTCGACAAGGGAGCTTCTGATGAGCATGTTTCGTGTCGCCTGGCTTTACGCTTCGGAGGTCGCCGGCGCTACGGATCTGTGCATAGCCGTCATGCCGCGCCACGAAAACTTCTATCGCCGCGTCCTTCTCTTCGACCGCCCGCCGGAGGTCCCCCTCTGCGGCCGTCACGATAACGCCCCGGTCGTTTTCCTTTCGCTTGACCTGCGGACCGCCAGGGAAAGGTACCTGCGTAAGTACGGCAGCGAGGAGTCGCCGAGGAACCTGTACCGGTTCTTCGTGGCCGGCGACGAGGCTGAGGTGGTCAGCAGGCTCCGCGCCGCGCCGAAGGGGCTTTCGGTTGAGGACCTGCATTATTTCTTTGTGGAGCGGTCCGGCATCCTGGCGAAGGCTACCCGCCAGCAGATCGAGTGTCTGCGGAGGTTCTATCCGGGAGTGGACTTCGACGCTATTCAGGCGTCCGCCAGGAGGAGAATCGGCTGAATGCGGCACCTCGCGCTGCTGGTTTCCTTCCTCTTCTGGTGCCTGATGATGGGGCTGCTGTATCGCGAGCACATCAGGCCCGGAGTGCCGGAGGAGGCGGCCGGCAGCGAACTCGAGGCGCTGTTCGCCGGTTTCGACGCCCCGCCCCCGATGCTCAGGACGATATGGCTCGGCGAACCGAAGGAAGGCGGCGGCGAAAGTCCCCTAGGCGCCATAGAGACGCGCTTCATACGGGTTGGCGAAAGCGAGATGCAGATACACGACAGGGCGGTAGGCTCGCTGCCAAGGTCGGTCGCGATGCTGCTGCCGGGAGCCTCCGACATATCGTACCTGTGCGTATCCAGGATATCCCGCGCGCGGGGCATCCTGGATCTGGACGCCAGCTTCTCCGGCCTCGGACGCGAGGTCCGCATCCACGGAGTCAGGAAGGGAGACTACCTCGAAGTGGAATACTCGGTATCCGGAGGCGGATCGGGCGAGCGGACCGGCAGAGACGTATATCCCCTCGACCCCCGCGCTTCCGCCGGCGCCGGATTCTCCCCCTTCCGCAGGATGCCCCGGATCGAGGAAGGGATGGAGTGGCGGGTCATCCTGGTGGATCCGAGCAAGGCGGATACGGGGCGGCCGGTGGAGACGGTAGCGAAGGTGACCGGAAGGAAGGCGATCACGGTCGGCGGACGGCGGATCGAGGCCTGGGAGGTGTCGTGCCTGGACGGCAAAGCGAAGGCATGGTATTCCCCCGACGGGAACCTTTTGCGGGAAAGCTGGCTGTTGTTCGGAGCGGTGCCGGTTACCATCCAGCATGAAGACCCATCGAAGGCCTCGAAGTACTTCGGCAGTTACAGGGCCATCACGCGCCGGCGCCGGCCCGTAGCGAAGTAGCGGGGGAGAAGACCGGGAAGGCCGCGGACGGGAGGCGGAACCGCGAGCCTGCCCGCTGCCGGAGTGAGGAGGGAACGGGTTGGCGGACGATCTCACGGACTGGATCGAGGCGGGCCGCAAGGTAATGGAGACCGAGGCCGACGCCGTGCGCGCGGTCGCCGCGCGGCTGGACGACCGGTTTTCGAAGGCCGTCGAGGCCGTGCTGACCTGTCGCGGGCGGGTGGTCGTCACGGGGATCGGCAAGGCCGGCCTGGTCGGGAGGAAGATAGCCGCGACGTTCGCCTCGACCGGGACCCCGGCCTTCTTCCTGCATCCGGCCGAGGCGATGCACGGCGACCTGGGCATGGTGAGACCGGATGATATCGTGCTGGCGCTATCCAACTCGGGCGAATCCGAGGAGATAACGCGTCTGGTGCCGTACCTCCGGAAGATAGGCGTCCGCCTCGTGGCCGTCACCTCCCGCGCCGACTCGACCCTGGGCCGCTATTCCGACATTGCCATAGAGACCGGCGATATCGGGGAAGCCTGTCCGATAGGACTCGCTCCGACCGCCTCAACGCTCGCCATGCTCGCCATCGGCGACGCGCTGGCGTCCTGCGCGCTTGAGGCGCGGGGGTTCACCGCCGGGGATTATGCGAAACTGCATCCCGGCGGCTCGCTCGGCCGCAGGCTCCTCAAGGCCTCGGATCTGATGCGCACCGGCGACCGCCTCCCGCTCGTCAACGCCGACACGACCGTGGCCGGGGCGCTGGAGGCGCTGACAAGGGCCAGGGCGGGGGCCGCGATAGTGGTGGATTCCGCGACGAGGCTGCTCGGGATATTTACCGACGGCGATTTCCGGCGCCACTGGTCGAAGAATCCTAACATAGGACCTGAGCGGGTCGGCGATCACATGACCAGCCCCTGCCTCTCGGTGGGACCGGATACGCTGGTGAGCGAGGCGCAGGAGCTGATGGGACGCCGGCACGTCAACGCGCTGCCTGTGGTTGACGCGGACCGGCGAGTCATCGGCCTGCTGGATATTCAGGACATAGTCCGATGGCCGGCGCTCTGATCCCGCCGCCGCGCCCGCCCCGCGGTCCGGCTCCAGCCGTTGACGCCGCATTCCTCCGGCGCATCAGGCTGTTTCTCTTCGACGTGGACGGCTGCCTGACCGACGGCGGGATAACCCTGGATCCCGACGGCCGCGAGATCAAGACGTTCGACGCGCGGGACGGCCACGGCATCAGGATGCTGGCCCGCGCCGGCGTTGTGCCGGGATTCCTGACCGGCAGGGCCTCGGCCGCTGTCCAGGCCAGGGCGAAGGACCTGTCCGTGCCGCACGTCATAACGGGGGCCAAGCGGAAGCTGGAGCCGTGGATGGAGCTGCTCGCCGGCCTCGGGATCGCGCCCGGCGAATGCGCATATATGGGCGACGATCTGGTGGACATACCGATCCTCCGCAGGTGCGGGTTCGCCTGCTGTCCGGCGGATGCAAGAGACGAAGTCAGGGCGGTCTGTCACTATGTTGCGGGGCGGCCCGGCGGAAAAGGCGCCGCGCGCGAAGCCATAGAGGTCTTCCTGCGTCTTAGAGGACAGTGGGAGGAGCTGCTGGAGCGGTATTACGAGTAGGCCGCGCAGCCCATCGGGGGCGCGGGAGGTCCGCTATCGGGCGCCATGTCCTGGATGGCGCGGCGGAACGGCGCCAGAAAGAGCGCGGACGCGGACGGGCGGGAGGCGGGGACGTGACGCTGGCGATGGTCGGGTCCGCGGCGGAAGGCACGGCGGCCGCGAAAACAGCCGCTCCGATCGCGAACGCCCTCGCGGCGGTTGCCGCGGCGCTCCTCGCGGCGGCGTGGACGGCCGCGGCCATCCGGCGTGCCGGAGGCGGGGAGGAAAATCCCTGGACCGAGGCCAGGCAGCGGGCCATCCGGCCGGTTCCGGAAGAGTTCTCGGCGAAATCGTCGCGGGCCGCCGAAGGCGGTGCGGTAAGAGGCATGACGATAGAACATTACGGGAGGGGCGCCATCGGCCCGGGCGGCGCCGAGCGGGCCCCGTTGATCTTCAGGATGAGGGCCGGGGAAGCGCGCGGCGAGGGGGAGGTCATAAGGCTGAAAGGCGTGGACCTGTTCTACCTCGTCGGGGAAGGGGCGGGGACTGGGCGGCCGCGGACGGCGCCGAAGGGGAGCGGCGCTGGGGATTCCGGTGCGATCCTCGATACGCCGCCGGGATCCCGCCTGGTCGTCCTCGCCCCGCGCGGATCGTACTTCCCGGCGAAATGCGTGGGCATGGCCGAAGGACCGGCTGAAATAAAAGCGATCCGGCAGCCGGACGACTTCGTGCTGTGGAGCATCTCCGCGGAAAAGCTCTACTGGAAGTATTGGGAGGACGATCGCCGCAAACAGCACCATATGTTCCTGTTCACCTGCGACCCGGAAGGCGCGGCCGGGGATTGCCTCGTGTCCGGCGATTTCCGCGGAGACGATACGGCGGGCCGTCCCGGCGGCATCAGGATATCGGCCCGCGGCATGATATTCGAAGGCGTCTCCAGAGCCGGCGGGCGGCAACCCGGTTTCGAGCGCCTGCACCTCGTCTTTGGAAGCGATGTGAGCGCAGCCTTCGAGGACCGGGAGGAAAGGCGGACCGGTGCTGGCGGCGCGGGGCAGATGGCCGGGACGGCCGCCTCGACGCGCATCCGCTGCGCCGGGCCGTGCGAGATAGAGCTGGAGGAACGACCGGGGCCGGAGGATGCCGGGAAACTCAGGCGCGTGAAGTTTTTCGAAAGCGTCGAGTGCCTTCGGATGGGGAGCGGCCGGCTGGGAGGGAGTTCCGGCGCGGAGACAGGGGGAAAGCCCGGCGGAGAACGGCCGGGAGAAAGACCCGCCGGGATGGAATACGCCGACAGGATAGCCTGCGGGTGCCTGAGTCTGGAGTACGCTCCGGAAGACCCCTGGAACAGGCCGCGCCGCGCGATCGCGGAGCGCGGCGTAGTGTACGAAGGCCGCCCGACCGCTTCGAAGGGAGGCGCCAGCGGCGGCGGGGACGGAGCTGTCCGCATGGAGGGGGAAAGACTCGTCCTGGATGAGGAGGCCGGAAAGATAGAAATTTCCGGAACGCCGGCCAGGGTCGCGGACGCGCGTGGACAGTTCGAAGCGCCCCGGATAGTCTGCGACCGCTCCGACGGAACTATAATTGCTCCGGCCGGCGGACGGAAACGCCTGATCCTGAAGTCGCAGACCGGGAGGACGGAGGGCGGAGCGGACGGCGCCGGGCCGGAAGCGACAGCGTGGACGAGTGGGGAGGCCCGGCGGGTCGAGGCTGGGGGACGATGACGGCTCAAGGCGGATCGGGAAAAACAGGCGGTCTCGCGGAGCCTCACACGCGGCAGGATGGCCGGCGCGCCGGGGCCGCGACCGGCGGCCGTATGGGCATGCGCCCCGTCGCGCGGATCGCCGCCTTTCTGCTCTGTGGCGCGTTCCCGCCCCCAGCAGCCGCCCCGGCCGAAGACGGATCGGCCGGAGCTTCTGGAGCGGCCGGGCCGGCAAAACAGGCGCCGCGGGTCGCTGCTCCCGAGCAGTCCGGAACCTCCCGGCAGGCCGCGCCCCGGAAACGGATTTCCCCGTCCGACCGGCACGCGCCTCCCGGACAGTCCGGAACCCCGCCGGCTCCCGATCAGAGCGACGGCGGAGTGACCGGAGGGGAGGCGGGCGCAGCCGGACCGGGCGCGGGCGGACCGAAGATACCTGAGGAAGAGCTGCGCCGGGAGGAAGTCGAAAGGAGTCCGACGCCGGAATGGCTGCGGCCCGCTCGCCGGGGTGATGCCGGAGAAGGCGGACGGAGCGGAGGCGGCGGCGGAGGAGGCGGCGAAGGAGGGGGCGAAAGGAAGGACGGCCCGCCGGAGCTGATAGATGCATCCGCCGGCGACATCGAAGCTCAATGGGACGGCGCGTTCGAAAGGTCGCTGCGCAGGACGCGGGGACGGATGCCTGGCGAGGAATTGCGCGAGGAAGTCTGGAAACTCGAAGGCAACGTCCGGATCGAGCAGCCGGCCACCGGCTCGCTCCTCCGCGCGCAAAAAGTCGTCCTGATACGCGACGCGGACGCCGGGACGACCAGATCGCTGCAGGCGGAGGGCGCCGTCGAGGTGGTAGCCGGAGACCACAAGGCCAGATGCGAGCGGCTGGGAGTGGAGATGGGATACGACGAAAAAGGAACCATCGTCAAAAACCTCTACACGATCGAAGGCGGCGGCCCCGATAACAGGCTGGCCACGCTATGGATGCACGAGGACGCTATCCAGGCCCGGAAGATAACGCTGGACCGCGTGGCGATGTCTTTCAGGGCCGAGGGCGGGTTCGTCGCGGTATCTGAGCCGGCGGTGCAGGAGCCGGCGCCAGCGGGGCGGGAGGGTGGCGAAGGCGGGGCGAGCCTGGCGGGCATCGGCATCCAACCCGGGAAACGGATACGGATACAGGCAGACGGACCGCTCGTATCCGAAGGGCGCGAGGGCAGGACGTACACCTCCGGCAACGTCCTGGTACGCCAGGAGGGCTTCAGCCTTACATGCGACCGGCTCGAACTGGCGCACGCCCCGGTGCCGCCGGGAGACGATGGAGCGGGCGGCCGTCGCGGCGGAACTGATCGTCCGAAGGAAACCGCGGCAGGCCCGGCCCCGCGGAAAGCCGGATCGCCCGGCGACGATGCGAGGGGAGATGCCACGGCGGTCCCCGTATCGCGGAAAACCGCCAAGGCCGATGTCGTACCGGGGGAAGCGGCCGGGATGGAGGCAGAGCCTCGGACGGGCACCCCGCAAAACGCCGATGTGCGGAAGGGCGGGCCGGCCGGAGCCAGGGCCGCTCCGCGGGATGCCGTCCCGGCCGATCCGGCCGCATCCGGCGGGCACAAGGGCCTTTTCGCCGGCGACCTCCGCAGAATAGATGCCTCCGGCAGGGTCGTCGTGGTCACCGCCGAGGCCATGGTCGAGTGCGACAGGATCAGGTATAACATGTTCAAGGAGACCATCGAGCTGGACATGGACGATCCGGAGAAGGACGTGCGGATAGTCCTCCGCGACAAGGGCGGCAAAGCGCGCCTGCTGCTTGCCAGAGGGGGCCTCGTCTACGACCGCAAACAGGACCGCATGACTCCAAGGACCGGCGGCGCCATGCGCATCGTCCCCTACCGCGAGCCGGAAAAGAAATAGCTGCGTCCGCTCGAGGCCGCCGCGCAGGCGACGCGCCGGGCGGAGCGGCGTCTGCCGGCCGCCCTTCGGAACCGGTCGCGCAGCCGCCCGCGGGCCGCGCCAGGCGCCGCCCCTGATGGACCTGAACCATGACGGCATCCGTTGATGTTCGACCCGGCCGCCCGCCGGACTCCGGACGCGAAGACTCTCGAAGGCGGACGATGCTGTTCGCCTTCTTCGTCTCCACCGCCCTCGTCTCGCTGGCCGGCGTGATGTTCGAAACGACGTTCAACAACTTCCTCGACGCCCGCTTCGGCATGGAGGCGGACGAGCGCGGGCGGCTGGAGTTTCCGCGCGAGCTGCCGGGATTTCTGGTGAGCCTTCTGACAGGCGCCCTGTTCTTCGTATCCGAGGCGTCCCTGGCCGTGCTGGCCGCTGCCCTGATCGCCGCCGGCATGGCGGTCCTCGGCCTTGTAGAGTCGGGACAGTATGCCGCGATGATGATCGGTATGATCGTGTGGTCGGTCGGCACGCACCTGATGATGCCGGCGCAGAGCGCGCTCGCGCTGGGGCTCTCTGAACCGGGACTCCGCGCCACGCGGCTCGGCCAGTTGAGCGGCGTATCCATGGGAGCGGGCATAGCCGGCTCGCTGTTCGTCGCGGCGGCCATGCGGTGGCTGAAATTCGATTACGGGGGCATATTCTTCGCAGGGGCGCTGGCGGCGGCGGCCGGAGCGGCCGCTTACGCAACCGTCAGGGTTTCAGGCGGGACGAAACCGTCGCGCCCGAAGTGGGTCTTCCGCCGGGAATACAGTCTTTACTATCTGCTCGCTCTCCTGTTCGGCGCGCGCAAACAGATATTCATCACGTTCGGCCCCTGGGTACTCATCAAAGTGTTCGGGAAGGGGCCGGACACCATCGCATCCCTCTGGTTCGCGGCCAGCGTGCTGGGAGTGGTCTTCCGGCCGTTTCTGGGGAGGGCGATAGATCGCTGGGGTGAACGCGCGGTCCTGACGGCCGATGCGCTGATCCTTTTCTTCGTGTGCCTCGGATACGGGTTTGGTCGCAGGCTCGGCGACATCGGTCTCTACGTCGTCTGCGCGTGCTTTGTCGCCGACCACCTGCTGTTCGCCGTGGAGATGGCGCGCACTACATACCTGGACAAGATCGCCGTGGATCGGGGCGATGTGACGCAGACGCTTTCGCTTGGCGTTTCGATAAACCACGCGGTGAGCATGATGGGACCGTCGTTCGCCGGCTGGCTGTGGGTGACTCTGAGGTACGAATGGGTCTTCTGCGCGGCGGCGGGGATATGCGTAGCCATGCTGGCCGCCTCTCTGCGGATACCCCCGCGCGCCCGGTGCCGGGCCGCCCACTCCCCGGCTGGGGCGGACGCCGCCGGAGGGACTGGCGGTCGGATACCCTGGCCGGAATGAGATTTGGGGCCTGTCCCGAAACTGCGGCGCCCAGCTTCCCACAGCGTTCCGCGAGATTCCGGCCGGAGGTTTTGGGACTGAATCTACATACAGGGGTGCGGGGAAAAATTACGGGAGATCGTTCATATGATAGACGTTACCTGTCTTTACTGCGGCGTCGGGTCGGCCGCGGCGGCGCACAGATACGGGAGGAAGGAAGGGACGGGCGGAGCCGGCGGATTCGATGTCCCGGGGTCCGCCGCGGCGCGCAAACCCGTGGTCGTCTGGAACTGCACGAGGTCGTGCAATCTCCGGTGCGTCCACTGCTATTCCGATTCGGAAAACCGCCGTTACTCCGGCGAACTGGCCACGGCCGAGGCAGAGGCGATGATCGCCGACCTGGCTGCGTTCGGGGTCCCGGTACTGCTATTTTCCGGAGGCGAGCCGCTCATGCGCCCGGACATTTTCCATCTGGTCGGGAAGGCCGTCTCTTCCGGCCTCCGCGCGACGATCTCGACCAACGGAACGCTCATAGGCCCGGACGAGGCGGCCAGGCTGGCGGAGCTGGGCGTATCGTATGTCGGGGTGAGTCTTGACGGTATCGGGGCAACGAACGATGCCTTCCGCGGAATGGACGGAGCCTTCGACAGGGCACTCCGAGGCATAAGGAACCTGGCCTCCCGCGGGGTCAAGGCCGGTCTGCGGCTGACAATCACCCGGAGGACGGCATCCGGCATAAGCGACATATTCGACCTGATCAGGCGCGAGGAGATAAGGCGCGTGTGCTTCTATCACCTTGTTCCCAGCGGACGGGGAAGAGGTATCGAGGCCATGACGCCGGCCGAATCGCGGGCCGCGGTCGAAGCCATACTGCAGAAAACGCGCGATATCGTGGCGGCCGGACGGGAGGTGGAGGTACTGACGGTTGACAGCCCGTGCGACGGGCCGTTCCTGCTGACGAAGCTGCGCGCCGAAAACAGCCCGCTGGCCGGACGCGCCGAGGAGGCCCTGCGCTGGAATGGCGGCGGCCTGAACGGCCCGGGTACAGGCATCGCCTGCATATCGTTCGACGGAAGCATCCACCCGGATCAGTTCTGGCACGATGCGGTTCTGGGTAATGTCCGCGAGCGCCCCTTCAGCGCCATATGGTCAGATCCGGGAATCGAACTGCTGGCCGGCCTGCGCAACCTTCGGAACCGTATAAGAGGCAGGTGCCGCTCATGCCGGTTCTTCGACCTTTGCGGCGGCGGTTTCCGCGCTCGAGCGGCGATGGTAACGGGAGATCCCTGGGCGTCCGACCCCGGCTGCTACCTGGCGGACGAAGAAATCCTCGATCCATGATCCCGAAACTGTGGCTGAATAAGAGCCTTCCATGAAACGAGCCGCGTCAAGGCCGGATGCCGTTTTTCCTCAGGGCTTGACCAACCTCCCATTCGCGCTGGCGCCTATGCGCCGCACACTAAGCTGGTCCTGTCAAGCAG
>JAOACM010000098.1 GCA_026417845.1 Planctomycetota bacterium
AGATGTGTATAAGAGACAGATCCCGAGCTCAGGGCGGTCTACGCCAACGGCGAGGCGCTCAGGCTGACCGGTTTCCATTCCTCCCCGAAGGGGCGGCCGGTGGGGGATATACTGGGGCCGGAGGTCGAAGCCGCCTGCGCCGGGGCATTCTCCAGGCAATGCTCGACCGTCATGGAGATATCCGGCAATTCTCCTGACCGCGGCCGCGTCCCGCTCAGGTGCCGCATCCTTCCGCTCCCCGCACCCAAGTCGCGGACATCCGCGCTGATAGTCGTGATCGCGGACATGAGCGCGGAGAAGCGGGCGATGGAAGAGGCGGCATCCAGGGAGCGGCTGGAGGCGATATCCGGAATGGCCGTGGCCATCGCGCACGAGATCCGGAACCCTCTGGCCTCGATAAAGGGGGCCGCCCAGGAGGTCCGGAGGGCTGCCGCGGCGGCGATGGCCGGGCAGGCGGATCTGCTCGAAGTCATAATGTCGGAGTCGGCCAGGCTCGACGGGATCGTCTCCGACTTCCTGAATTTCGCCCGTATGCGGCCTCCCGTCAGACGGCAGGTGCGCGTGCGCGACGCGATGGAGGAGGCGGAGATGCTCCTGAAGAGCAGACCCGAGGCGGACGGCGTGGAGTTTCGCGTCGAATGTCCGCCGGACCTTTCGGCGCACGCGGATCCCGATCAGCTCAGGCAGGTCCTGCTGAACCTCGGCATAAACGCCCTGGAGGCAATGGCTCTCTCGCCGGCGGGGAGGCGGTCTCTGTGCATCAGCGCGCGGGCGGTGGCTGACGGAACGCCGCGGAGGGCCAGCGGCGATAGAGAGAATGATCCGGGCGGCGGGCTGACGGGAGGGAAAGGGGCGCATCGAGGGAAGGAGCCGACCCGCGGCAGAGGGGGGATCGTGGTGGAGGTCACGGATACCGGGCCTGGGATGCCGGAAGAAACGCGCCGTCGCGCCTTCGATCCGTTCTTCACGACCAAGCCCAAGGGGACCGGCTTGGGCCTGGCCATCGTGGCGCGGATAATGCGGGCGCACGGTGGTTCAGTCCGTCTGTCTGGCGAGCCGGGCAGGGGAACCACGGCAGTCCTGTTCTTCCCCGGCGAGCCGGAGGCGCGGGGCGGGAGGGGGGACGAGGCGGTGGCATCGGCGACGGAGACTGGCGGAAGCGCCGGCTGAAAGGGGCGCGGAGACGACAGAGGGCCGGGGCGGGGCGCGGGGGCGTCCGGGGAGGGAGGCTCCCCGGCGCGCCCGCGAGGGGAGATCGGGGAGGTCGCGGCCGATCGGATCGGCCGGCGCAGCCCAGGGAACGGATGCCACGCATGGACGGGATGCGCGGGAAGATACTGGTGCTGGACGACGAGCCGGCCATCCGCAAGGTGCTCGGCGCGGTGCTCCGGTGCGAGGGGCACCAGGTTTACGAGAGCGGAGACGGGGCGGAGGCGCTGGATATCGTCGCGCGTGAAGGGTGCGATCTGGTTATCCAAGACTTGCGCATGCCGGGGATGGACGGCCTCCGGTTCCTGGCCCTGCTCAAGGAGCGGCATCCCGAAGTTCTCTCGATCGTGATAACCGCCTTCGGGACGTGGGAGACCGCCGTCGAGGCGATGCGTCTGGGCGCCTACGACCACGTCAGGAAACCTTTCGATACCGACGAGATCCGGACGCTGGTCGCCAGGGCGGTTGAGCGCCGGGCGCTCTACAGACGCCTGAAGGAGCAGGGATTGCCCGGCGGCGCCCACGTCGGGGACATGGTGGGGAACTCCCCAGCGATAAGGGCGGTGGCAGACCTCGTGGCGCGCGTAGCCCCGACCGATTCGACCGTCCTCATCTGCGGCGAGACTGGTACGGGGAAGGAAATGGTAGCCAAGGCCTTCCATTACGGTTCGATGCGCGCCTTCGAGCCGTTCGTAGCCGTCAACTGCGGCGCCTTTCCGGAAACGTTGCTGGAATCCGAGCTCTTCGGACATGTCCGTGGAGCCTTCACGGGGGCGGTGGCGGACAGGAAGGGCGTTTTTGAACTCGCCGACCGCGGCACGCTGCTGCTGGACGAGATCGGCGAAATGAGCATCCAGACGCAGGTCAAGCTCCTGCGGGTGCTGGAGACCAGGACCTTCAAGCCGGTCGGAGGGATGAAGGAGAGGACCGTGGATGTCAGGCTGATCGCCTCGACCAACCGCGACTTGGCGGCCATGGTCAGGGAAAAGCAGTTCAGGGAGGACCTGTATTACCGTCTGAACGTCATACCGGTCTTCCTTCCGCCGCTCCGGGAACGGAAGGAGGACATACCGCTTCTGGCGGGCCATTTTCTGGCGCGTTTCGCCTCTCGCGCCGGGAAAAGAACGGTCAGGTTCTCTGAAGGAGCCATGTCGTGGCTCGCCGCCAACCCATGGGTCGGCAACGTCAGGGAGCTGGAGAACTGCATTGAGCGGGCGGTGGCGCTGTGCGACGGAGACACGATAGAGGTTCGCCACCTCGTCGGGCCTTCAGCCCCGGTTCCGAGGTCCGCGCCGCGCGAATTCCGCGTCCCGGAAGGGGGAATGGATCTGGAAAAGCGCATGGAGGAAATCGAGAGAGCCTACGTGACGGACGCGCTCGAACGCGCGGGATGGAATCTGACCAGGGCCGCGCAGATGCTCGGGCTGTCGTTCCGCGCGATACGGTACAAGGTCAGGAGGCTCGGCATAGAACGCAGGGAGATGATCCCGTGACGGCGGTCCTGCCCGTTTCCCGCTGCCTGCGGGAAAGAGCCGTCCCGTCGGACCGCTGCTCCGGAGCGGGCCTCCGGCCCGGTGCAGAGTGCGAGTCCTCCCGGCGCCGGCCTGTGTTTCGATCCTCCTTCCTCCCGGCGGTCGCCGCTGCCGCAGTGGCCGTGGCGACCGCGATCGGACCAGCTTCTGGTACGGACGCTGGCGGGCCGGAGCGCGAAATCGCACTGAAGTACGACCTGTCGGCCGGCCGGAGGATCGTCTACAGGATGGCGCGCGAAGTGCGCTCGACGCCGGAGGGCGGGGCGGAAGCCGTGGCCGGAACCGGCGCGGGGACCGGAGCCGGCGCCGGAGCCGGAGGAGGACCGGGGGCCGGGGCGGGGACCGGAACCGGGGAAGCGACGGAGCGCGTGTTTTCCGAGGAGACGGTGCTTGATCTCCTTGTCGCGCGGCGGGAGAAGGACGGCACCGTCCGGATCGAGGCGCGGAGGAGATCGGTCAGTGTCGGGATGCCGTGCGTCGAAAGGTTCCCGGTGAGCGAAACCGCGCCGGTCCGCCGGGAGACGGTTACGGCTTCGATCCGGCAGGCGGTCGAGGATTTTCTCGCTGGAGAAGCGGAGACCTGGCGGATGGACGAGCTGGGGCGGATCGAAACGGACGCAGACACTGGAGCGGCAGCGACCGGGGCCGCAAGGAAGGCGCATCGCACGGCCAGGTGGAAAAGGAGGACCGTCGAGGATCTCGCCGGGGCATGGCGCGACACGGCGAATATCTGCCCCCCGCTTCCCATCTGGCCGGTTTTCCCGGGAGGAGGCGGCCGTCCCGGGATTATGATGAAGTACCGCAGGCCGCAGGAGATGGCGACGACGGGCGGCACCGCCGCGGAAGCCGCGGAGGGAAGGAGCGGCATCCTCGAAATCGAGGCCGAATGGAAGCCCGGCCCGGCGGAAACGGGCGGTCCGGCCGGCCGCCGCCGCGTCTCGGGACCGCTGCGTCTGATCCCGCGCGTCGCCGTGGAGCGTTTCCTTGTGCCGCTGCCGGACGGGAAGGCGGCCGGGCGCGTCGCTGCCTGCGAATCCCTCCCGGGCAGGCTCGTATGGGATATGGCCGACGGCTGGCCGGAACTGATCGAGGGGGGATTCCGCGCTACCGTGGAATACTCGATGGGAAACGCCTGCCTTTCGCGCACCGTTACCGTGCGGGTGAAGGTCGAGCGGATCCGGCAGGCTCCGTGAAAAGCCGGGAGGAAGCGATGAAGGGCGAGACCGGTCTGCTGGAGAGGGTCCCATGCCTGATGGTGACGGCGAAGAACAAAGTTGAGTGCGCCGAAAGGCCGATCGGGGCGCTGAAACCGGGCCAGGTCCGTATCCGGACCGAGGTATCGCTGGTCAGCCCGGGAACCGAACTGCACCATATTATGGGAACACACACGAAGTCTTCGACTTACCCGCGCGCGACCGGTTACATCTCCGTCGGCAGGATTGTCGGCATCGGCGACGGCGTCGAGGGGCTTGGCATCGGCCTCCGCGTGCTGACCGGCGGCGGCCATCTAGCTTATTCCAACTCCGATGCTTCCAGTGTCCTGGCCGTGCCCGACAACGTGGACCCCCTCGACGCGGCCGCCGTGGTGCTCTTGGCCATATCGCTCCGGGGAGTGCGCGGGGCCGGGATCAGATTCGGGGACTCAGTGGCCGTGTTCGGTCTGGGCATGATAGGAACCTACGCGGTCCACCTGGCCAGGCTGTCGGGCGCATTCCCCGTCATAGGCGTGGACCCGGTGCCGCTGAGGCGCGAGGTCGCGGCCTCCCTTGGGGCGACCGCCACACTGGACCCATCCGCAGGCGATGTCCGGAAGGGGATTCTCGAGGCGACCGGAGGCGAGGGCGCGCGGGCGAGTATAGATGCCACCGGGACGACAAAGGTCATAACGTCCCTGCCGGACGTGACGGCCGAGTTCGGAAGAATCGTGGTGCTGGGCGGCATACACGGCCCGGTCCAGATGGACCTCTACTCGCGTTTCCAGAAGGGCAATCTCACCATGATCGGCTGCGGGTCGGCCTATCCCGCCGATTACCCGTTCACGGACGCGCGCAACAAGGCCGTGCTGCTCGCCACGATCGCGGCGGGGATCGTCCGCCCGCGCCCCGCTATCACGCACGTCCTGCCGTGGAGAAAGGGACCGGAAGGCTACCGGATGCTGATCGAGGAAAAGAACAAGGTTATCGGCGTGGCCTTCGACTGGACGGACGCCGCTCTGTAGCTGCGACCGCGAGCGCGAGCGTCCCGGCGCGGCGCGATCCTGGTCTCCCTCAGGGAGGCCCGTGCGGCGGATGCCCCGCGATTCGCACCGCATTCCGATCAGTTCCAGCCAACGCGCACGGCACAAGCGTCCGTCCGCCGCGACAGGACCGCGGCGAGGGAAGAGATGGCAGCCGGACCGGCCGCGCCCGTCCGTTCATGTTCTGGCAACCGGCCGCGGCCTGACCGGGTGCGTCACGAACCGCACGGCGTCCTTGCCGCCGTTCTTCGCTTCGTACATCGCGGCGTCGGCGGCGCCTATCATCTCGTCCACCGTCTGCGGGGGCTTCAGGAACGTCACCACCCCCACGCTCATGGTCACCGGGTGCCCCTGCTCACGGAACATGTCTTCCAGCTTCTCCTGGAGCCGCACCAGGACGGCCCGGGCCTGCTCCGAGTCGGTATCCGGCATCAGCAGGCAGAACTCGTCCCCCCCGACGCGGCCCAGCAGATCCACGCTCCGCGTCTCCTTCCTCACCGTCTGCGCGAACAGGTGCAGCAGGCGGTCGCCAGCCGCATGACCGTCCTCGTCATTCACCCGCTTGAAATCGTCAAGATCCATGTAGACCAGCGTCAGGGGTCGCCCGTTCCTTGCTGCCCTTTCCCGCTCCAGCTGCAACCGTTCCGTGAAGCAGCGCAGATTAGCCGCGCCCGTCAGGGAATCGGTGCGCGCCAGAAGGCTTTCCCTGTGCAGGGCCGTACGCAGCCTGTCGAGCACATATGCCACGGCCACGAAGAAGGTCAGGATTATGATCTCGTTCCAGAGACTTGTCAGGAAATCCTCCTGCCTGGACGCGTAAAAACGCCTGATGATAAGCTCGCTCGTCACGCCAAGCAGGCAGAAGAGTATGCCGGCGGTCCGGCCCAGGTACCACGTCGCCAGCGCGATGGGAACCAGGTAGAAGCTGGAGAGCATTATGTGCTCGCCGGTCAGGTAGTCGGCCGCCTCGATCGCGGCCGTGGCGGCCAGGCAAACGGCCAGGATCGCCCACTTTGGAAGCCTCTCGAAGCCTAACATCTCTCTTCCCCTCGCCTGGCGGCATGGCGTCGCCCCGCCGGCCGAACAATCTACACTCGGGCGGCGCGGCGAACAAGCGTCAGGACGGCAGTTCGCCGCGGTGGAGCATGCGGCCCGGTCCGGCGCGGGTCCGTCGCGGTGCGATCCCGGATGGCGGGCGAAATATCCGCCAGCGACTCTCCTTACCTCCCCGTAGCGGGAAACCCTGGGAGCGCAGGCGTCCTGCCAGCCCCGCCCCTGCGCATGGGGGGATCGAATGAGACGGCCGCTTGGACCTCGTACTTCTGGCTACCCGCCCCTGCGCGTGGATGGACCGGATGCGGGGCGGGGCCGAAACCCGCTCGCGGGGGACAGGCCCCTACGCGCAGGGGATTGAGATCAGTTGGCGTCGGCAACCGGTCCGGTTTGCAGGCGGGCTCCCACGCGCAGGAGATTGAGCGGGGTCATTTCTGCCCGCAGGCATCGGGTCATGCGCGTCCGATGCAGAAGCCCGTGTGCCGATAATCGTTTGCCTCATTCGGGTGTCGGTTGCCATTTGTAGTAGCTCGCCCGAACGGAGCAACAACGGTGCTACTGCAAATAAGACCGCTATGCCGCCGCGCCCCAATATATGGGCACGGCAAACAATTACGTGTGCCGTCGCCCCGCCCATCGGAGACAAAACGGGAGTCGTGCGTATCCCGGAGGGCAGCCCTGAGGGGCAGAGTGATAGCTTGCCGGGGAGCGGGCCGGCCGGGGCGCACTGCCGCTTCGCCAATGGCCCCTCCCCCCTTGCGGGAGGGGAGCGGGTCGGGAGGTCGGCGGAATCAGGAGCGGCAAACAATTACGGGACGGAGTGTGGTATAGTTTGCGTGAGGGGTTCGGAGACCGCCAGGCAGGGGTGCGGTTTCGCGAGAGCTCCGGGGATCCCCCGGGCGATATGTTGTTTCTCCGGCAGGCCGGGGATATCCTTCGGGAAAACCGGGCTGGGAGTGGAAGGGGGGCCGGGATGAAGGTTTACATATGGGCCGATATGGAAGGCGTGGCCGGCGTCGCGGACTGGGACGACCCGGTAACAGACACGTATTTCAACGCCGAGACGCGCTCGCGCATGCGGGAACTGTTCACCGGGGAAATAAACGCAGCCGTCAAGGGGGCGCTGGCCGCCGGAGCCCAGACCGTCCTGGTGAGAGACGCGCACGGCTTCGCGAACAATCTGTCTGTGGAGGAGCTTCATCCGGAAGCGCCGGCGATCCTTGGACGCAAGGGCCTTCCGAATCCCTGGCCGGACCTCGACGAAACCGTCTCTGCCGCCGTGATAATCGGGGCGCACCCGATGGCCGGCACTCCCCACGGGATACTTCCCCATACATCCTACGAAGTCAACGGCAGGCGGATGGGCGACGCCGGGTTGTTCGCCGCGGTCTGCGGATCGTACGATGTCCCGGTCGCGGCCGCCTCGGGCGACCATGCGGCGGTAGATCAGCTCTCGGCGCTCATGCCCGGCCCGCGCGTAGCGCCGGTCAAGCACGCATACTATCCATACGCCATAAGGACCCTTCAGCCTTTCAAGGCCAGGCATCTGATAAAATCCGCTGTCGAGGACGGCCTCCGCAATCTCCCGTCGGCCCCCGTCCTCCGCCTCGACAGGCCTTACAAAGTCAAATTCCATGCCGGCGAAGGGGAAGGGGACGACCTGGCCTCGGTGGTGCTGAACCTGCTCAAGGCGCGTGGCGCCCCTTATGGCTCCCAGGACGTGGAGCCGGAACGGAGCATCTACCTGCGAAGGCTCAGGGCGGCGCAACGGGCCGCGGACAGAGATTATCCGGAATAGCGTGTGTATCCCCCCTATTCCGCTCCTGCCCGGCTGCCTTCGAGAAGGGCTGGATGGCCTCCGATTCCGCGGGTCGCGGGTCGGAGTAAACGGCGAGCGGCACCCCGGACGCCTGCGGGATATGTCCGCATGACATAATTTTTAGAGCCTATCCGAAAACCTCCTGCGCGCGGCTTATACGCTCAGCATTCCCCACCACCCGGCGGGGAGTTTCTGTTATCAGAGCGCTGAATCCATGCTTCGACGCTTCATCTGGCTGAAGCTTCGCTTCAGCCCTCCATATCCTGTGCGAGAAACACAGATGCCGGAGCGCCGGCGGTTGCGGCCGTTCCCAAGCCCTCTCTGCGAAAAAACCGGGCGGTGAAAAAGAGACGGCGGGTTATAATCGCCTGCGCAGGAAGCGGGGAGACTGGATGGGATAGGATGGGACGGGGGAGGGAATCCACAATGTACAGCCCGGCAAAAACGGAAGGGGATTCGGAGTGGTTCGTCCACGACAGGTTCGGGATGTTCATCCACTGGGGAACCTACGCGCTCGCGGCGCGGCATGAATGGGTAAAAAGCCGCGAACAGATACCGGACGAGGTCTACAGGAAATACTTCGACCGTTTCTATCCCGACCTGTACGACCCCCGGGAGTGGGCCAGGACTGCCCGCGAAGCGGGGATGAAGTACTTCGTCGTAACGACGAAGCACCACGAGGGGTTCTGCCTGTGGGACAGCAGGCTGACCGATTATAAGGCGACAAAAACGCCCTGGGGCAAGGACCTTCTGAAACCGATGGTCGAGGCCTTCAGGGCGGAGGGCCTCAAGGTCGGCTTCTACTACTCGCTGCTGGACTGGCACCACCCCGATTTCCCGATAGACGTTTTCCATCCTCTGCGAGACCACCCCGATGCCGCGAAGATTAATGAGAAAAGGGACGTGCGGAAATACGCCAGATATATGTACGGACAGGCCCGGGAACTGCTGACCCGTTTCGGCAAGGTGGACATCATTTGGTTCGATTTCTCCTACCCGGACCGCGAGTACAAGGGGATGAAGGGCAAGGGAAGGAACGACTGGCAGAGCGAAAAACTGCTGACCCTGACGCGCCGGCTTCAGCCGGGCATACTGGTCAACAATCGCCTGGACCTCCCCCCGGAGAAAGCCGATTTCCATACCCCCGAGCAGTATCAGCCCAGGGACTGGGTGCGGGTTGATGGGAAACCGGTCGTCTGGGAGGCGTGCCAGACGTTCAGCGGTTCGTGGGGATATCACCGGGACGAGGCGACGTGGAAAAGCCCCGAACAGCTTGTACAGATGCTCATCAACACCGTCTCCTGCGGGGGCAACCTGCTGATGAACGTCGGGCCGACCGCCCGCGGGACCTTCGATGACCGAGCCATGAAGGCGCTGGGAGTCTATCGCGATTGGATGAGGCTGCATTCCCGCTCGATCTACGGTTGCACGCAGAGCGAGTTCAAGGCGCCGCAGGACTGCCGGTTCACTCAGAACGGCAAGAAGCTGTACCTGCACATCTACGCCTGGCCCTTCAGGCAACTCTACTTGGACGGCTTGGGAGGAAAGGTCGCCTACGCCCAGTTGCTCAACGACGCCAGCGAGATCAGATTCAGAGACGGGGGTGGCGGCAAGGACGATGCCGGCAGGGGGATATCGAAAGACACACTGATCCTTGAACTGCCAGTCGTGAAACCCAACGTGGTTGTGCCGGTTGTGGAGCTGTTTCTGAAATGACGGCAGCCGGGAGAGCGCCGTCGCGCGATAGAGCCTGTCCAGCCCCCTCCAGATGGGAAGGGGGGCAGCCTTGAGCACAAAGCTCCGCGCCCCCGATGTTTTTGGGACAGGACCTGAGAGCCTGTCCAAAAACCTCCGGAACGGTGTGGCAGGTCGCTCCGGAAATTCCGAGCGCCAGAGAGGTATCTGGACAGGCTCTAAAAGCCTGTTCGAAAACCTGCCGTCGCGAAGCTTACGACTCCGCGCTCTCCGATCAGCTACGGGAAGTTTCTGGACAGGCTGTAAAAAGATGCGCCGGGATGGGGCGCAGGATACCTGCGGAGATTTCCTGCCCCGCTTCCGGTCGGTTTCCTTTCTGCAATACTGCGGGCTCGCTTTATGCCGATGTTCCCTGAAACTGTCCCACGCCAGCGGGGGCACGCAAACCTTGCCGGTTCGCGGCGTATGAGGTATTTTATCCGTAATCGTTTGTATCAGAATGAGTTGCGCACCAAGTTGCATCCCGGAAACAGATAATCGGCAAGCGATAAAGGGCCATAAGGGCCATGACGTAACGCTGTAACGCTTTTGACGCAACTTATTGTTATACAAGCAGTTAAGTTGAGAGCGCCGATGTTCCGGAGCGCTAAACAAAAAAATTTCCCTGCGGAAAAGATATATATAAGGCTTAGAAAAATAAGGAGTTAGCGCCACAACTTGCAGACCGGCAGGCATAACCTGGAGAAAGGGAGTAACTTTTTTAAGGGAACTGCAACCTTAATGTCGCGAAAGGCGGACGGATGCGAACGACTGAGCTTCTCATAGAGGCGCTCAAACTCTACCGCCAGGAGCACGCTGAGAAGTACATTGAGGAGTTCTGGCGGTTGACCGAGCGGCACCGGGCGGACCTGTACAACCGCGCCCTGGCGCTGCTTGGCAACCCGGAGGACGCTGAGGACGTGGTGCAGGAGACGCTGAGAGTGACGTTCGCGAAGCTCCACAAACTTCAGGACCCCGACTCGCTCGGTCGCTGGATGCGCCGCGTCAACAGGAACATAGCGCTTTACGTGCTCCGGAAGCGGAGGGCGGAGAGGAAGGCGACGAAACGGCTGGCGGAGGTGAAGGCGGGAGAAGCGGAGGGAGGCGGGGACAGGCCGATCCCGGACGGGTGGGATATCCGGGATGCCGTCATCCGGTCGGTTGACGCCTTGCCGGACACGTTGCGTGCGGTGGTGACGCTCAGGTACGTGGAGGACCTTTCCTACGAGGAGATAGCCGGGCGGCTTGGGGTGTCGCTGGCGACGGTCAAGATAAGGATGTTCCGGGCGCACGAGTTGCTGCAGAAGAGGCTCCGCACTGTCTCTTATACACATCT
>JAOACM010000099.1 GCA_026417845.1 Planctomycetota bacterium
ACCCTCATGGCAACGACAGGCTCCATCTTGGCAGCCACATAAGCCGGATATATGGCGGCAAGGACGGATATCCCCAGGCCGACCGCCAGACAGAAGGCGGCCGACGCGCCGACCTCCGGCCACGGGTAGCGGAAATCGGCGGCAGACCAGACGGCCGCGTAGTCCAGCCACAGCTTGATGCTGATCAGGCAGTAGCCCGTCGCCACGCCGGCCGCGGCTCCCGCCACCCCTTGGAACGCCGACTCCAGCAGGAACAGCCGCACCACGAAGCTGTCGAGCGCGCCAAGGCATTTCATCGTCCCTATCTCCCGGAAGCGCTCGGTCACCGACATCAGCTGCGCGTTGGTTATGCCGACCAGCGCTACCAGCAGACCAAGGACGGCCAGCCACTTCCCGGCGCCCGAGGCGCGCTCCTCCTCCGCCTCCTCCCCGGCCTTCTGGACGGCTATCGCGGCCCTCGGATCGCTCACCGCTTTCACGGCGGAGACTACGGCCGACTTGGTCAGGATGGCCATCAGGAAGGCGACGGCCAGGATGATGCCGCCGGTGGTTATGAGCGACCTCCAGAATCTTATCCGCAGGCTGTTCAAACTGATCTCAATGGCTTTCGACCAAGGAAGCACGACCTGCTTACCCACCCCGCGACCGACGGGCTGGCGCCGATCGGATCCGCCGTTCGTTCTTCCTTCGGCAGGCACTTTCGGCCCCTCAATGCCCGGTTCGCATCCCCTGCCCTGCACCGACCGTGGCGATCGCTCGACGATCCCGCCGGCGGTTCAGGGGCGTCGCCAGATCCCGGTTAAGGGCCCGGGGCCCGACGACCGGTCCGTCCTCCAACATCAACATGATACGGCGCCGGCGGTTTGCCCGAACAGCATGCCGCCCGGATTTGCGCGCCGGCAAACCGCCCCCTGATCCCGCGCCGCCGCCCGCCGCGCTGGCGTTCAGGGACGAAATAGCGCCATGCTACCTCCGCGTTTTTCCGTTCCTCTTTTCCGCGATGGAGCCGCGAGCGCACATATTCTACTGAGACATCCTCTCTGCGTACTGAAACGCGCAGATGTCCGGAATTCCCAAGCACAACCCAGCCCTTCCGACCTGCAGCCGGAAGGCTTTCGGACGAGGGATCAGCCGCCATCGGGCAGATCTGATATATCACTCCGTCCATCTCGCGCACGGCGAAGAAATGCTCGTGACCGAGGAACGTTATCGTAACGCCGTTCTCGGCCAGCACCCGGTGGATCGGCATCTCCCATCCCGGACGGTTTCCGGCGAACGCCGTCGCTGACGCTCCCCAGTCGTACATGTCCCTTCTGGCCGGCTCCTTCCCTCCCCACTCCCAGAACTCTGCCCCTGCGACTCCCCCCTCGACCAGCGCCGTAACGTTATGCGAAAAGACGAACTTCCACGGGGCCGTGCTCCGGGCGAGAGTTTTCGCCAGCCACCGGTATTGCCTTTCACCCAGCGTGAACGACCACGGCCCGGCGGCCCTTCGGGACATTGCGCCCGCACCGGCATCGCCGGCCCGGTGCCACCACGGATCGAGGATGACAAACAGCGCGTCGCCCCATTCCCAGGAATAATAGTTGTCAAGCCGGCCGATGGTCTCATCGTGGAATTCGTTGCCGCCGTAGAAGTCGCCCGGCACCGGGTTCGGAAAAAAGTCTCTTCTGGCGCGCACGGCCCACGCGGGCAACGGACTCCCCGACAGCCGCAGCCACCACGTCGCGCCCTCATGATTCCCGACGGTCAGAAACAGCGGAGCCGAATCGCAGACAAGGCTCAGGGCAGCATGGTGGGCGGCATATAACGAGCGGACTTTTTCCTCGGAAGGCGCGGCAATCCTGTCCGCGGGGAACGTATCGCCGAGGTCTACGGCGAAATCCGGTCCCGCGGCCGCTTCGTTGAGCAGCGTTTCCCTGTAAAGCCTGGGATCGCAATGCTGCGCTTCTCCAGAGTGCGAATCGGACTGAACGACGAATACGAACGGAGCGCCCCTCTCTCTGCATGTATGAAAGGACCTTTCGGTCCCCGCCAGCCACTCATCGCTTCCAGCCAGCCTGTGTCGGAGGCGGTAGTAGTATCTGGCATTCGCCGCGAGGCCTTCGAGCTTTACGGTCGCCGGTTTGCCGGCGGGAAAAACGGCGGGGCGGCTGCGTCCGATCGAATAGTCTCCGGATGCCTTCCCCCACTCGATGTAGCCTTCGATTTCGCGATGCGGAAGGATCGTAGCGAGAACCGAGCGCGCCGCGGGATGCGTCAGCACTACGGACGGGGCTTCGGCGCTCCCGGACGGAGCTGTTCGCCCCGGCGGCCGCCCGCCGGCTGAGCCGGCTGAGCCGGACGCCCCGTCCGCCGGAGAGCGGATGTCCTCTGCTGCCGTAGACAGTCCGGCAACAACCGGAAGGAGGCATATCGCCGGAAGCCGGGGCGAGATCCGGGAAACGGGCGATCCCATCAGGCTTGCTCCCGCTGGCCGGTCCGGGGCCGGGAATCCCGGACGATCCGGGCGCCACATCTTCCTCCTGGCTCTCCGGCCAGACCGGCGATCCGGCGGAAATGCCGGCCGCGCCCGGTGCCCGGTCAGTTTTCCTTCAGAAATTCGTCGTATTCCGTTTCCAGGCGGAGCTTATGTTTCGCCTCCTCCGTGGCTAGCGCGAGAAACAGGCCGCGCAGAGCCTGATCCCTGACCCTTCTGGCGAAATCCTCGTACAGTCTGAATGAGGCCTTCTCGCGCTGCATGGCCAGCACGAGGGCTGACTGGTAGTTATGCTCGGCAGCAGGATCCATCGGGACCAGATAATCCGCTATCTTCAGATCCGGCACCTTCCTGCCCCGCGCGGAGGCGACAAACCGCCCGATCCCTCCGCCGGAGGCTATCTGCTCGAGCTTTTCCCGATGCCTCATTTCTTCCACCGCCAGCTCCGAGAACAGCCGCCTTGCTCCGGCGTCGCGCGCCTTCTTCGAAAGTTTCGTGTAGAAGAGGCGCGCTTCTTCCTCCTTTTCGATGGCGAAGTCGAGCGCATCCCTCAACGGGTCGAGTCCGTCCGGCATCGGGAGTCCTCCGAAAGAATATCCGGCCGGCGTTTCTATCCGTTCGCCACCGCGATCTTTCCGAAGAGAAGTGCCGTCGGAGTACGCGCCTGCCCAATCCCCGGTCGGCGCGGCATCAGGACGGGAAACCCGGACGGTAATCTCGATGGCGACCTTCTCCATCCGCAGCCGCGTCCCTGATGCGATCCCGCGACCGGGATGTCGGCCGAACCCTTTCCTCAGCCGCCCATGATATCCGCCACCTTCTTCTTGAGCGTTTCGTTGACCATCGCCTCGTATTCGTCGGTGAGCTTCTGGAGATCATCCAGCGCCTTGGTTATAGCGTCCTCGCTGATTCCGGGGGTCTTCTTGCGCCCTTCGATCTCCTTCTTGGCGTCCTTCCTTACGTTCCTGATCGCAACCCTGGCCATCTCCGCGCGTTCCTCGCAGTGCTTTACAAGCTGCCTCCTGCGTTCTTCGGTAAGCGGCGGGATATTGAGCCTGACGCTCTTCCCGTCGGTAACCGGAGTGATGCCGATGTCTGAGGCCCGGATGGCGCGCTCGATGTCCTTCAGGGTGCCTGGATCGAACGGCTTGACCACGAGACTGCGCTCCTGGACGCCGACCATGGCCAGCTGCTTTATGCTCATCTCCCCCCCGTAGGCGCTGACCTTTATGCCGTCGAGAAGCTCCGGGGATGGGCGGCCGGTGCGTATGCCTCTGAACTCCCGCTCCATCGCATCCACCGCGCCCATCATGCGGTCCCCGGCCTCGTCAAGGATGGGGTTAAGGGACATGGCCCTCTCCTCCAATGAACGTTCCTATCGCCTCGCCTCTTACCGCCCGCATGATGTTGCCGGGCATCCTCAGGCTGAACACGATTATCGGGAGGCTGTTGTCCATGCACAGGGAAATGGCCGTGGTATCCATCACGTTGAGGTGTCGTTTGAGCACCTCCATATACGTCAGCCGGTCGAACTTGCGTGCGCGGGGATCAGTGACGGGATCGGCCGAGTATACGCCGTCCACCTTGGTAGCCTTCAGCAGAACCTCCGCCCTGACCTCCATGGCGCGCAGCGCCGCGGTCGTATCGGTCGTGAAATATGGGTTCCCGGTCCCGCCGGCGAGTATTACGATGCGGTTCTGTTCCAGATGACGGAGCGCCCTGCGCCTGATGTATGGCTCGCAGACCTCCTCGGCCTTTATGGCGGACATTACGCGGGTCTCGGCCCCGAGGCTTTCCATGCAATCCTGCAGGGCCAGGGCGTTTATTATGGTACCGAGCATCCCCATGTAGTCGGCGGTCGCCCTGTGGACGCCGTGGGCGGCTGCATGACTTCCGCGCACTATGTTGCCGCCGCCTACCACCAGGGCGAGCTGGACGCCGAGGCGCGATACCTCCACCGCCTGTTCCGACAGCGACCTGACGGCCTCCGGCGAAATGCCTCTCCCCTCCGGGCCCCCCACCAGTTCCCCGGACAGTTTCACCACCACGCGCCGATACTTCACCGACACGCCGGTCGAACCGGCGCCCGATGCGGCCATCCCGCGCCTCCGCACCGCCGGGCGGTCCTCAGCCCCCGACCCGGAACACCTGGAACCGCCTGACCGTTATGTTCTCTCCTATCTTCGCCACGTAACTCTTTATCGTTTCCTCTACCGTGCGCTTCTCATCCTTCACGAAAGGCTGCTCGAGCAGAACGTTCTCCTCGAAAAACTTCGCCATCCGCCCCTCGAGTATCTTCTCCGCCGCCTCCGGCGGCTTGCCGGCCATTTTGGGATCGTTCTTCAGTGCCTCCCGCTGGATTTCCTTTTCCTTTTCGACCGCCTCCGCTGGCATGTCCTCGCGCTTCACCACCGCGGGATTCCTGGCCGCCACGTGCATCGCCAGGTCTCTGCAAAGGCTCCGGAACTCCTCGTTCTTGGCAGCAAAGTCCGTCTCGCAGTTCACCTCCACTATGGCCACCAGCTTCCCGTCGTGGTGCTGATAGACGCCTATGGCGCCTTCCCGCGTGACCCTGGCGGCCTTTTTCATTGCCTTGTCAAGTCCCTGCTTCCGCAACCACTCCTTGGCCTTCTCAATGTCGCCGCCCGTCTCCTGAAGGGCCTTCTTGCAGTCCATCATCCCCAGACCCGTAAGGTCCCGCAGCTCCTTTACCTTTTTCGCCTCAATCTCCATCCGTTTTTCCCCCAATCCCTGATTCTGTACGGTTGCCTCCGATCCCCGGCGCGAAGCGCCCCGCCGGGTCATCCGCACGTCGCCTCAGGCGCATGCGGGCGGCCATCCGGTCGGCGCCCGGCCGGAGGACGGCACAATCCAGGTCGTGGCCGGAAAGGCGGGAGCCGCGCGCCTCCTGACGGGGAGATGCAGGTCCCGGCATAGCGCCGGGGCCCGAACGACAGCGATCCGTTGCCCCCGACGGCGGCGCCCTGAGCAACGGCCGCCAGGCGCCGCACCTGTTACGCCCGCGCCGCGACCTGCGACCCCTCGGCGCCGGAAGACGCGCGCCCGCCGGAGCCCCCCGCAGCCGCACCTCCCCCCGCGTTCCCTTCCGCCGCCGGCGATCCGGTCCCGGCGGCCTTCTCCGTTTTTGTTCTGACAGCCGGCGAATCCGGAACGGCCGCCTCGACCTTGTCTGCCGTCATGCGCCTCCCTTCCATGACGGCCCTCGCCAGCGTCGAGACAACGATCTCTATGGAACGTATGGCATCGTCGTTGGCGGGAATCGGAATGTCTATCGGATCCGGATCGCAGTCCGTATCGAGCATCGCGACGATGGGCACCCCCAGTCTCCGTGCCTCCCGCACCGCGTTGTATTCCTTGTTGGGGTCCACCACGACGATGGCGCCGGGAAGTTCGTTCATGTCTCTGATCCCCTCGAGGTTCCTGCTTATCTTCCGTCGCTCGCGGTTAAGGGACGACAGCATCTTCTTGGAAAGCTTGTCCTTCTCAGGTCCATCAAGCGTCTTTTCCAGCTCGATGAGACGATTGACCCGGCTGCGGACCGTCCGCAGGTTGGTCAGCGTCCCGCCCAGCCACCGTTCGGCAACGAACGGAGATTTGCACTTCTCGGCGTTGGTCCGC
Source organism: Planctomycetota bacterium (assembly GCA_026417845.1). GTDB lineage: Bacteria > Planctomycetota > SZUA-567 > H5-PLA8 > CALKMO01 > CALKMO01. The sequence continues at coordinate 6,119 of JAOACM010000099.1, forward strand.
ACGATGTCCTTCGCCTGCCTCTTGGTGCCGACGAACAGGACCTGCTTCCCCTCCCGCGATATCTTCCGCAGGAAATAATAGGCCGTCACTATCCCCCTGATGGTCTTCCGCACGTCAATTATGTTGATCTTATTGCGTTTCCCGTAAATATAGGGGTCCATTTTCGGATTCCGCCGGCTCGTCCGGTGTCCGAAATGCGCCCCGGCTTCCAGGAGTTCTCTGGCCGAGACCAACGTCACTTTGCACCTCCAGGTCTTCGGGATCCCGCCTCGTCAGCCCCCTGAGTCGCCGCGCCGGCGCCCGTGCTGCCGGCCGGACCGCGACCGGGTTGATGCTTATCCCCCGCCGCTTCGGGGAGGGACGGGAAATGACTGAGCCCATGGCGTGGAGTCGGAGGACGCCGCGTCTCCGCACCGCTCCGCGCCGCGATTACAGAGGGGCATATATTCCCTTTGATGCGGCGCCTGTCAAACGGAAATTACGGCACCTGGCGCGAACCACCGTCGTCCGCGGACGAACAATATCTTGCGCGAAACGGAACCGCGGCAATAATATTAAGCGGGCTCGTAGCTCAGGGGTCAGAGCGGGGGACTCATAATCCCTTGGTCGCAGGTTCGATTCCTGCCGAGCCCACCAGTTTTGTATCGAGCGGCATCGCGCGATCCCTGCCGGCCGGGAAGCCGCCGCGGAGGAAACGGCGGGCCGATGATCTTTGTCCGTCGCTTTCCGGCAGCGACCGCCCGGGTGGCGGCGCGGCCGCGGGAAAATTCTACTATCACCCAAACGACATCTGCTGCGCCGCGACGCCGACGGATTCGGTCGGCGCGGAGGTCGGGCGCCAGCGCCTCGCGCATTCCATTCGCGCGGGGCGCATCCATGGCGCGGGCGAAAGCGGAGCGGAAATGTCGCGACGGGCGCTCGCGGCGGGCGGAGCGGAAATGTCGCGGCGGGTGGCAGGCGGTGGGGCGGCGCGGCCGCTTTGGGGCGGCGCGTCCGTCTTCCGCCAATCCGGCGGCTGGATTCTTGCGCAGCCGAGAGGCGGGGGATAAATTAGCTGGCGTCGGCGGGCGGTCCGCCAGGGCTGGAGGGGAGGAACATGTTGAGGAAATATCTCGAGAAAAGAGATGTCCTCTGGAGCGAGAAGACTCCCAGGGAAACGCTGTCCAGGCATGGCCGGGAGTTTTTCGAGGCTGAACGCTACTCCGACGCCCTCGATTTTTTCGAAAGGGCCATGGACGAGGAAGGCATCCGGCGGATCAGGGAGGTAGCGCTGAAGGAAGGCGACGCGTTCCTGCTCGGGCGGATCGCCAGGCTGAAGCCGGAATGGGTATCCGACGGGGATTGGCGGACGGTGGAAAAAGCGGCCGAGGCGGCCGGGAAACCGTCGTTCGCTGAACAGGCCAGGAAACGTTACCAGCCGCTGACTCCCGAGCTTCTCCAAGGCAAGTCGTCGAGGGAAGAACGTACGCCGGAACGGTGATCGCCTCCCCTCCCGCCCCGCGCGCAGCAGCCCGACATCTCCGTCGCTCCGTTCAGAACCTGTCCGGAAATTCCCAGCCGGGGGGACAGGTCTCGCTGGGCGCATAATCCGCGCGCCAGAGGTTTTCGGATAGGCTCTTATCCCTGCGGAACGGAGGCGGGCAGAGCGCCGGCCATGCCCGGTTTATCCTTTTGCCGGGCGGTTGCCGCCGGGGCAGCTGTTCAGCGGAAGCGGCGGCCTTATTCCTGTTCGCGATGTCCGTCCCCGGGAAACGTTCCCTGATGGCGGGAAGGTCTGGCGGGTGAGGCGACGATTTCGTCCCGGGCTTACCCGGCCTGGCGGTCGGATAAGCTCAGAGAGGCCCGAAGCTTGTCTATCCGCGCCGGCAGGCCGCCCGGGACCGGCAGGTTCAGCTCGCGCATCCTTCGGAGCGCCTCCTCGTACAGCCTCAGGGCGTCCTCGGGGCGCTTCATTCCCTCCTCAAGAAGTATGCCGATGTTCACCAGACACCTGGCAACGCCGGACAGGTCTCCGAGATCGTTGGCAATCTCAAGGCTTATCTCGTACATATCCAGCGCTCTCTCGTGGTCGCCCATTTCCTTGTAAACGATGCCCATGTTGTTATAGCAGCTGCCCATTTCGGCGCGGTTCCCGACGCGTTCGGCGATGAGCAGGCCCAGTTCGTACATGCCGAGCGCGCGTTCCCATTCGCCGCGGGCCCTGTAGATGGAGCCTATGTTCGTATAGCATTTGCCCATTCCTTCGCGGTCGCCGATATCCTTCTTGAGTTTGAGGCTGCGGGCGTAATGGTCGAGCGCCTTCGCCGCGTCGCCTCTAGCCTGATATATCGCCCCTATATTCGTGTGGCATCGGCTCATGCCCGCGAGGTCGTTCAGTTTTCCGCGCGTTTCCAGGCTCTTATGGAACATGACAAGCGCACGGTCAAGTTCCCCGCGGTCCTGATGGACGATCCCCATATTGACCAGGCAGCCGGCTACGGCCCGTTCCTCGTCCAGCGCGCGGAACGCCGCGATGGCGCGGGAGAAGAACTGGAGCGCCCGTTCCAGATCGCCGCGGAACCTGCAGCCCAGCCCCAGCGATACAAGCGACCATGCCTGGTCCAGCCTGGCCCGGCGGTCCATTTCCGCCGCCGCCGGCTCGCTCCTCGCCCGCTTGCCCGCCATCCATTCGTATACCCTGCTCAATTCCTCGCCTATGGCGCGAAAGCCCGGAGGCCTGTCGCGAGGGTCCTTGCGGAGGCATCGCAGCATTATCCCGCGAAGATCCCTGTCCAGTTCGCGCCTGAATTCCACCGGGTCCGGCGGAGCGCCCCTCGTGTGCATCTCGCGATAGAACGCGAAACGATGGTCCGTACGCGTCCCGGACCGGTCCGGAGGCACCTCGAACGGCCTGCGCCCGCAGAATATCTCGTATAGCATCACGCCGAACGCGTAGATATCGGCCTGAGGACCGACCCGCGACGCTGCCTCCCATTGTTCCGGAGCCATGTACGCCGGAGTGCCGAGGGCGCCGTCCCGCGTGAGCACTGATCCCGCCGGCGCGACCACGGCACGGCTCTCGGGCTCGTCCTCATCCTTCGTTTCCTGCTGGCCAGGCAGCCGCACCAGCCCAAGGTCCGTTACCTTGGCCGTGCCGTCCCCGGCGATCAGCACATTGTGCGGTTTCAGGTCCCTGTGAACGATGCCGCGGTCATGTGCGAAAGCCATGCCCCAGCATATCTGGATTGCGATATCCAATCCCTGGACGATATCCAGCCCACCCGGCCTCTGTTCCAGCATTTCGTCCAGCGATCCTCCGTCCACGTACTCCAGGACTATGCGGGGCAGCCATTCGAATTCCATGACCCGGTAGGCGCGGACGATGTTAGGGTGCCATCCCAGGCCGACCCATGTCTCCGCCTCGCGCATGAACCGGCGCTTCAGATTGTCGCTGTGTGCTATGGCGGCCGCAGGCGATTTGACCGCAACCGGTTCGTACCTGGCCAGGTCGAGACATTTGTATACCACTCCCATCCCACCCCGGCCGATTACCCCCTGGACGACGTATTGTCCCTCGATCTCCTTCCCCGGGAGCCATTCCCGGCCGAGAAACGATGTGTCCGACCGCTCTCCGGCGGGCGAAGCCGCGGCGGATCCATCGCCCGGCTCCCGCCTGACTGTGGGGGAGAGATGCGGCGAGGAGGGGGACGGCGTCATACGGCCCGCTGCTCCGGTGCTCTCCGCCGCCCCGAGAAATCTGGTCGGGAACTGCGCCGCCGGCTCGCGGCCGGCCGGATGGGGAGGAACTGGAGAGGAAGATCGCGAGACGGCAGAACCGGCGCCGCCGTCGGCCGGGGAGCGGCGTGCCGGGATGCGCGTTGGGGTAAGCGCAACGGACGAGGGCGGCGAGGCGCCGCTATCGGATTCGCGGCCGGGAAGCTGTTCGACCGGGCCGGGAGGGAGTGTCTCCGCGGCGCGCGGCGCGCCCGCCGCCTCCATGCCGACCACGGGCGCCGCCGCTCCCGAAAGGCCTCCCGACGGCCTCTCCCCGGGAGAGCCGCCGGCCGCCTCCGCTGCCCCCGACACGTCCTGATGCAAGGCTTCGCCAGGCGGGGTAGCGGATGGGAGCGCGACGGACGGCGGCGCCGGGGGAGGCGGTGCCGCGGGAGGCTGTGCTTCGACCTGCGGCGATTCGCCAGGCAACGTTCCGGCCTGCTGCGTCCCGGCAGGCGGCACTCCGGCGGAGGGGGCGGCGGCGGGCATCGCGGCGGGAGGCCCACCATCTCCAGCCGCCCGCGGATGGCCGGGCTCCGGAGGTACAGGCGGGACTTCCGCAGACCGCGCCGGGATGGGCATCCCATCTCCTGCGCGGGGCTTCCCTCCGATCAGCCGCCCGACATCCCCGAACCCCTCGAATCTCAAACGGCGTATCCGCTGCGTGACGCTGAGGCCGGGGGGAATCTTTTTCTGCCCCGAGCCGTCGGATATGTCACGCTCATCCGGCATTCGCGCATCTCCGCCCGCGCCGCCTCCCGCGACGGCGTCAACCGATCCTGCCACGTGCGCCCCGGACGTACTACCCATCGGGCAGGGTGGCGCGTATGCGGCGGTAGCCCTCCAGCCGCCTCCCGCTCATCTCTCCCCGTCCCACGGCCGCCTCCACCCCGCAGCCCTTTTCCCCAGTGTGCGAACAGTTCGAAAAAGCGCAGATTCCCGCCAGCCGCCTCAACTCTGGAAAAAACTGCCACAAGTTGCTCTTTCTGATGCCCGCCGGAATAAGTTCCCTGATGCCGGGCGTGTCTATGATCCAGCCCACTCCCGATATCCTGTACATCCGCGATCCCGTCGTCGTGTGGCAACCCTTGCCC
>JAOACM010000100.1 GCA_026417845.1 Planctomycetota bacterium
TAAGAGACAGTGTCCGGTGTGTGCTGGACGCTCCGTGCGTGCCGTACGCTCCTGGTGCTGATCTGCGGAGGGGAAGCCATGTCCGGAGATATCGAAGAACGGATCCTTAAGGAGAAAAACCCGGACCGGGTGGTCGCCGCGATGGCAGACTTTTACGGGCGGCCGTGCGTTTATGTGCCCCGGGTCGAAGGCGCGGTTCCGACTGACGGCCGCTTCGACGATCCCGCATGGTCCCGCGCCCGCCCGCTGCATCTCCGCTTCCTGGACGGCCGCGAGGGCGAGCCGACCCAGAAGACCGAGGTCCGGATCGTATCCGACGACCGCTTTCTCTACGTGGGCTTCCTGTGTTTCGAGGAGGATGTCGCCGGGCTGGCCGCGCATGCCGACGAGCGGGACGGCCCGGTCTGGAAGGACGATTCGGTCGAGGTTTTTCTGGATCCGGCGGACCGCGGCGGGCAGGGCGGCTATTTCCAGCTGGCCGCGAACGCCGCCGGCGCGCTTTTCGACTCCCGCGATCGCAGGGAGGAATGGGATTCGGGAACGGTCGTAACCGCGCGCATCGGGCGCGACAGGTGGACCGCGGTGTTCGCCATCCCGATCGCCGACCTGGTCGGAGAACCGGGAAGCATCCGGACCGTCTGGAAGGCCAATTTCACCAGGAGCAGGAAGGGGCGTCCGCCGGGCAGGGAAGCCCCTCCGCATCCGTTCCATGAGGACACCGCCTGGAGCCCGACCGGGAGGCGGACGCCGCACGATCCGGCAGCCTTCGGCGCGATGTTCCTGGAGGTCGCGCGCGATATACGATCGGGCGCGGTACGCCCGGCCCATCCCGCGCCGGAACCGGCCAACCGCGATCCCATGGAGATATTCCGCACCCCCGACCGCCTGGCGGAGGCGCTCCGCGCCGGATCCGGCGCGCCGGTCCTGTACGTGCCGAAGACCGGTACACCGCCGGTCGTGGATGGAAACGTGGGGAAGGTCGAGTGGGAGGGCGCGGCGGTCTTCCGATTCTCTTTCATGAGCGGCGAGGAGGAGGAACCGTCGCAGAAGACGGTCGGCCGGGCGCTCTGCGACAGCGAACGCCTGTACCTGGCGTTTGAATGCTTCGACGACGACATGAAAGGGATCCCGGCAAGAGTCAGGGAGCGCGACGGACCGGTGTGGAACGACGACGACATCGAGATATTCCTCGATCCGGCGAATTCCCGCTCCAGGCGCTACTTCCAGATAGCCGTCAACAGCATAGGAACCGTCTTCGCGGCCGCGAAGGGACGGGCTGGAGGCTGGAATCCGGATATCGAGGTCAGGACGAAGATATTCGACGACCGGTGGACGCTGGAAATGGCCATGCCTTTAGCCGGGATGGGGCTGGAAGCGGGACGCATACCAGCGCTGTGGGGCGCGAACTTCCTGAGGGTCAGGCACGAGCGGCCCGGCGGGATCGGCGAGGAGACTGCCTGGTCCCCGACCGAGGCGCGCACCGCCCACCGCCCGGGCAGATTCGGAAGCCTCTATCTGGCGGCCGGATCGGTATTCCCGAAGCTCGCCGCCACGTCCGCGGAGAAGGACGCCGCCGCGGGGCCGGCCCTTCCGCCGCCCGCTGCCGCGAAGCCGCCGCCGGACAGGGGGGCGGGCGCCCCGGGCTTCAGACCGGAGGTCCTGTCTCCGGAAGAGCGCGCGGGGACAGGCATCAGGGGACAGGCCATGGCACATCTGGCGCGCATATCCGAAGGCCTGTGGGCGGATAACGACCGCAGGCTGGCCCAGGTAAAGAGCGTCGGGGAGTGGGAAAAACTCAGAGACTCGATCAGGGCCAGGTTCTGGGCCTCCATCGGCGGCAAGCCGGCGGAGAAATGCCCGCTCGACGTCAGGCGGCTCCCCGGTCCGTCTGGCGACGGATGGACCTTCGAAGGGGTGGCCTATCAGAGCCTGCCGGGCTTCTGGGTGACCGGAACGCTCTGCCGCCCGACCGGATGCCGCGGACCCTTGCCCGCCGTCCTCAGACTGGTGGGCCACAGCACGGCCGGGAGATTGAGCAGGGAAGTGCCGGCCATGCAGATCGAGCTGGCACGCAGGGGCTGCGTCTCGCTGGCGATAGATTCCCTCGGCCAGGGGGAACGCATCATGCACGGGCGCGGGCACGGAGAAGAAACGCCGACCAGCGGTCATTACGGGCTGGGCGGGCGCGCCTTCCTGGTCGGCGCCAACCTCGCGGGCTGGATGATCTGGGACGCCATGCGCGGCGCGGACCTGCTGCTGTCGCTGCCGGAGGTTGACCCGGCCAGGATCGCGGTAACCGGCGAATCCGGCGGCGGAACAATGAGCATCTACGTCGGCTGCCTGGACGACCGCATATCGGTTGTCGTCCCGGTGTCCGCCGGAGGCTCGCCCCGCTTCGGAAACAATTACGACGCCGAGCAGAACCTGCTGAACAGGTTCCGCGACGGGTTCGACTTCAGCGGCATGTTCGCGCTGTGCGCGCCCAGGCCGCTGAAGGTCATATGCGAGACCTCCGGGCCGGTGGACAGACCGGAACCTTCCATCGAGAGGGCGCGGGGGATATACGCGCTCTACGGCGCGGCCGACCGCATCGCGATCCTCAAAACCCATGAACCGCATGGCTACGGGCCGGGACACCGGAAACCTGCCTTCGAGTGGATTGAAAGGTGGTTCGGACTCGACCCGAAAGACGTCCGCGGATCAGCCGGGAAGGTGGAGCCTTCGGAACTGGCCGTATCATCGGCCGGCATGCTCTACTATTCCCCGGAGTTCGCGAGACAGGAGACGGTGCTGTCGTTGTGCAAGGCGAAGGCGGCCAGGCGGCTCGCATTCTCAGACGACGGCGCCGGTGCAGCCGGGCGCGGGAGGGCGGTGAGGGAGAAGCTCGCCGAACTGCTCCAGGTGGAGCCCGGAACCTTCTCTTCGCCCGCGGCAAAGAAGCCGGAAGATGCCGGCTGGTGCGCGGTGGAACGGGTGCATTTCCAGACAGACCCCGACGTGACGGTCCCATGCCTTATCCTCAGGCCCCTGCGCCCGGCCGGCCCCATGAAAACGGCCGTGTGGATATGCGAGAAGGGATCCGGTCCCGTTGTCGGGGCGCGCGGGGACGAGTTCAGGACGCTGGTCGGAGCGGGATGGCTGATATGTATCCCCTCAGTGCGCGGGACGGGCGAGAGCGCCCCGGAAAGTTCGTTCACTCACCACAATGCCGAAACAGCCCTCAACTGCGGAGGATTCGAAATCGGGCGCCCGATGATCGGTTTCCGGATCAAGGACGTCAGATGCGTCGTGGATTTCCTCGCCGGCCGGGACGATGTCCGGAAAGATTTCATCTGCCTCGTGGGCGATTCGCTGGCGGGTACCAATCCGCCGGTCATCCCGGACAAGCGCCTCGTATCCGTCGCGGGACGCGGGAGGATCCGCCAGGGCCAGTCGCTCGGCGGCTACCTGGCAGTCATGGCCGCCGCCCTCGACGACCGCGTCCGGGCAGTGGCCGCCAACGGTTTTCTCTTCTCTTACATGTCGCTGTTCGACGACCTGTACTTCTACCATCAGAACAGCCTGTGGGTGCCGGGCATCCTGCTACACTTCGATTTCCCCGACATCTGCGCGGCGCTGGCCCCTAAGCCGCTCCTGCTGGCAAACCCCGTGGACGGCCTGAACCGCCGCGCCATGCCGGAGAACCTCGATGCTGAATACCGCCGCGTACGGGCGGCCTGCGGAGCGGCCGGGTCGGCCGGCGCGGTTACGATCGAGATGGAATGCGGGGCGCAGCGCATCGCCGAATGGCTGATGGCTCTGCGGTGACCTTGCCGCGAACGCGCGCATCATGAGCGTATGGGGAACTGAGGGCGAGGGACTGAAGACAGGCCGCTTCGCGAGTGGACGTCCGTCGGAGTATCGCGGCGCGATCAGACGGCTCCGGGGATTTCCCCGTATTTTTCAAGCTTGCGGTAGAGCGTCTTGAGCCCTATGCCGAGCTGCTTCGCCGCCCTGGTCTTGTTGCCGCCAAGTTCCCTGAGCGTGGCCAGTATGTATTCCCGCTCGACCTCCTCAAGCGTGCGCCCCACCGGGATGACGGGCCCGCCGGGCGCGCCATCCTCCATGACACTGCGCGCGAGGGCCTGACCGGCGGCACGGACGACCTTCTCGTCAATGTACGCCACGTCTATCTCCGGCCCGGGGCACAGGAGACATGCGCGCTCGATCACGTTGCGGAGCTGCCTGATGTTCCCGGGCCAGTCATAGGCGGTCAGGGCCGACATGGCCCTGGGCGTAAGCTCCTTGACCTGCCCGCCGGGCCCTCTGAACTGCAACAGAAAATGTCTCGCCAGCGCCGGGATATCTTCCTTCCGTTCGCGCAGCGGCGGCATATGGATATGGATCACATTGATCCTGTAGTACAGATCTTCTCTGAACAGGCCCTCTTTGCACGCCTTCTCCAGATCGCGGTTGGTGGAGCATATGAGCCGGACGTCGGTGCGGATCGTCTGAGTTCCGCCGACGCGCTCGAATGCCTGCTCCTGAAGCACTCTGAGGAGCTTGACCTGTATTTCAAGAGGCATCTCGCCGATCTCGTCGAGGAACAGCGTCCCGCCGTCGGCCACCTCGAAGTGCCCCTTCTTCATCTTGAAGGCGCCGGTGAAGGCCCCGCGTTCGTAGCCGAAAAGCTCCGCCTCGACCAGCTCCCTCGGCATCGCCGCGATGTTTATCTTGCGGAACGGCTTCATGCTCCGTTCGCTCTGCGCCACTATCGAGCCTGCGGCGACTTCCTTGCCGACGCCGGTCTCGCCGGTCAGCAGTACGGTCGCGTTCGTCGGCGCCACCTGCCTTATGACCTGGCGTACCTTTTCGATCGCCGGGGAGGAGCCGATCAGGTCCGTCTCCGCCTTGCGCCTGGACAGCTCCTGCTGAAGCGACAGGTTTTCCAGGTGGAGCGCGCGGACGCGGAAGGCGGCCTCCATTACGGCCCTGAGCCTGTTAAGGTCGAGCGGCTTGGGCAGGTAGTCCTGCGCCCCGCGCTTCATGGCCTGCACCGCGACCTCTTCGCTCCCGTGTCCGGTGATCAGGACCACAGGCGTGTGAGGGGACAGCCGCCTGCACTCGTCCAGCACCGTCAGGCCGTCGCCGTCCGGGAGTTTGAGATCGGGGACGACGAGGTCGAACTCCTCCTCCCTGAGCGCCTTCATGGCCTCAGAAGCCGTTGCCGCACCCTTGACCTTGCAACCCTCCCGCGCCATGACGTCCGCCAGCGTCAGGCGCGTGGTTTCGTGATCCTCGACCAGAAGAACGATGTGGCCCGATTCCATCCATTCCCCCAGATTCAATCCAGCCCCCGTCATGTCGTCCCGGTCGGGGTTACGGCCGCGCGGTACGTTTCGCCCGGCGGACCGTGTCGGGCGCGAACCCGCCGGGAATCCGGCCGCAGGGGCATGCCTCAGTAATTGTTCTGCCGCTCTCAGTCAGCGGCTGCTACTGGTGGCGCGCACGAACCGGGGCGACAACAGCGCACCACGAACGGATGCGATCCATCCGCCGTGTACCGACATAGAGGGCATGCCGCACTCCCCCGCCCAGATTCGTGTATACATCCTTTTTTGTCTTCGCTCAACCAGCAACGCCGCGGGACGCCGGGGCCGGGCGCTCATATCGCGGTTCAGGAGACAATCCGCCGGACTTTCCTGACCGGTCGGAGCATCGCCGTGGGGGCATCGCGCATGCCAGAGAGAGACAGACAGAGGCATCCACGAAGCCGGACGGGCGCTCCACTCCGATGGATCCGGGAAATGACTGGCCGTCGCGGACTCCCGCTGGCGGACGGTGCGCCGGAAGAGACAGGGGCGACCCATCGGGCCGCCCCTGAAAGGAGGAGAAGCGCGCAAGGGAGAAGATGGATCAGCGCGCTACTCCGGGGAGAGCCGGAAAACTACTGCCTCTCGACCCACTCGCGCCACTTCACGAGGTTGTCGCCGAAATCCTTCCCGCTCACCGCAACCAGCGCCGACATGGCCGGCAGCTTGACTGTCGTGCGTACCCGCGTGACCCTCATCTCCGGGAACTGAATCGGGAACGACAGCAGCGTCACCAGGTTCGCATTCGCGCCGCTCATGACGTTGAAAGCGTCCAGCTGCCTGGTCTGGAAGTTGACCAGCTCGGTCATGGTCGGGCGCATCTCCAGCGTCACATAGTAGAACAATCCTCTGACGATACGAGGGTCGTTGATCTCGCGCAGGGCCGCCACGGCCGGTTCGACCGCGCCCCATTCCGGCGTGATGGCGAACTGTATCAGATGGGCCATGGCGCCCACGTCGCCGGTACTCTTGATCGTCCTGCATGCCTGGTGTCGCAACTCCTCCTTCGGATCGGCCATGGCTGCCGCCGCCAGGCTCGCCGATATCTCCGGACTCTTCAGACACAGGGTTTCGATCCCCTTGATGGCCGAGGCCCGGAGGGTCGGATCCGAGACCTGCCTGAAGTCGGCCAGGGCGGCCACGCAGGGGCATGCCTTGTCGCCCAGCCTGGCCAGCCTTTCCTTCGCGCGCGCGGCCTGGGAAGGGTTGCCGCCCGACAGCGCCCCGATATCGCCGATAAGTTCGGCGATGAACAGGTCCTTAGCCTCCTCATCCGCGATCCATTTCATGCGCGCCTTGAAGAGCGCCTCGGGCGTCACCCCGAGCTTTTTTGCCTCCTCGGCCACGTCTTCCGGCGACCTCGGCCGTACGACCGCGCGCCCCCCGCCGCTCTTCGAATCCGGCGGAACAACGCACCCGTACGCATCTATCCGCCTGAGCAATTCCGCGGCCTCCTTGTGCGAAGGATCGGCCGCGACTGTCGCCTCGAGCTCCTTTCTCATCAGCGAATAAAACTGCTTCGATCTGCACCACTCGGCCAGCTCATAGTGGCCTTTTGCGTCACCAGCACCGATCATGGCCGCCCGCCTGGCGTACTCTTCCCTGTCCGTCGCCGATATCTCCACGGCCTCCACGTCCACCTTCCTGATCGGCAGGATTGTTATACCGGTGCTGAGACGCACAATATCCCCGTTCTCCAGAACCTCCCCCGACAGTTTCGTGCCGGATTTCAATGTGATCATATCGGCGGAGGCCGTACCGCCGGCCACAACGGCCAGGATCGCGCATAACCTCTTTGCGAACACCATGTTAGTTCCTCCTGAAAACACATGCCCGCCTTAATGGCAGGATTCTGATTCCCCCATCATCTCCAGGTTTTATGGCGAGCGCCGAAGGCAATTATTAGCCTCAATCCTGCCATGAAGTCACGAGTGCGCGTAGCTGTGCGCCCCGTTTACATGGCGGAGATGGCGGAAGCTTACGGATCCGCAGGTATCCTGCCGGTTGGCACTCCAAATGCTGGCGTGTAATCCGGTGGCGGGGGATCGGACAACAAGGGCGCGAGGAACCGTGCGACGAACGGCTTCCCGACGCCCGCAATTGACGAGGGTTGCTCCGATGAACGCCCCGCAAAAACAGCCTGTCGCACTGGTGGTCACCTCCGACAAGTCAACTTGGGAAATCGTAGAGGAGGCGCTCGGCAGGCTGAGTTACTGCGTCCTTCAATGCGAGACCGGCTTGGACGGACTGCTTGCGATGGGCCCGCACATAGACATGATAATATGCGACAGAGAGCTCGAGATAGTAGACGGGCTGAAATTCGTCGTGGAGATCCGCAAGATGCGGCTGTCGCGACATGTGCCCATCCTCATGCTGGTCCCGCCCGAACGGCGGATCGAGAGCGCCTTCATAGTGGGCGTGGATGAAGCGATGTACAAGCCGATCGCTCTCGACAGATTTATCTGCGTCTGCTTGTGTTTGATGTCCGTCCGGAATTCGAAAGATGCCATCCAGCGGAGGAACGAGTACCAGCGCGCCTTGGCTAAGCTCGAGGAATCCGCCACAAACCGAAAGAAGGGAAGCGCAACCAGAATCGAACAGCCGGTAGCGAGGTAATTTTCCCGGACCTGTCTAATGACGTAATTCCTTGTTGGCATACAAGTTGCATCTATGTCTCCACCTCGAACAAAAACCTCCGACGCTCCCAAGGGTAAAGAATGGCTTTGCCTGTATTGCGTTACAAGGCGCTATGGCACAAGGAGTTAAAGCAATGGCTCGTCTCAATCGTGCGCGCAAGTCTTTGTCTTGAAACGAGTTGCGCTCCGAATTAAGCTGCGGAGCGGTTTTTGTCTTGTAAAGGTCGTAATGCCTTTTAGCGCCTATCCGAAAACCACTGGCGCTCAGCTTATACGATCAGCGATACTGTTACTTGGTGGGGAAGTTTTCGGACAGGCACTTATATGCAGCAGGTTGAGGCACGCTATTCTGGCGGCAACGTTTGCACGCAAGACATTATTCCGCGCGGAGTTGCGACTTTAATTTCCAGATGGAAGCCCTGCGGAGCAGAAAAATCGCTAAAGCTGCCGTTCCGATATGCCGAAAAATAACGTCAAGGACCGGTATGCGTGGAAGGTGGCGACGGGTGCATGGCCGTAGCTGCAAAGTCGGATACGGGCTTCCAGTAGCGCTTCAAGGGGGATGCCGGCCCGCCGTCGCCTCCGGCCCGTACCCCTGCGGATTGCCTCCGACGGCTCTCGAATCGCCTGGTTGGCATCCGCATTTACTGCCATGCACCCCTGCATCCCTTCCCCGATCATTTACCCTCGCACACAAGGATGTGGGGCATCACGTTATCACCTTTCGATCATAACCATATGAAAAATCAAGCCGTCAGATGCATGATGCCCCTGTCTCGCGAGCATCACGCCTGCATCACGTCAAAGCTGGATCGCTCAATGCCGTGCGCATGCGATGTCGCGAGAACAACCCGATGGCGATGCGGAAGGATGTTATGGGAGACTCTAAAAAAGCTCCATAACCGCCGTCTTCCAAGTGGCGCTGACTGTAAGGAGCGGCCGTTGCTTCCGGATGTGTCTGGCGTGCTGCAGGCAGGCCTTTGATCCCATCCAGAAACCTCCCGCCGGAAAGAAAGGCGGCTGGCCTCGATCCATAGGCTCAGCGCCAGTTTTTTTTGAATCAGGCTCTTAGTGTCGTCAGAACAGGCTGGGAGAGGATTCAGACAAGTCCGAATCCGCAACCGAAGCCCCGAAAATTATCCCGCCGATCATCGGCGCATTGTCATCCAGCGACTGAAACGGGGGCCCGAAGACCCCAGCGTCCACAGAGAGAGGCATTGGGAATTTTAACGAATGCGGCAGGGGGAAGCCGCGCCGGCCACAACCGTACTAAATAACATCATGTCCGGACGAACGGCCATTCGCAGGAAGGCATCAGCAGGGTACTTTATGACAGATAGCGGGGCGGTGGCGCGGCGCCCGGGGCGGCGTCCGCGTGGAATGCGCCCATGGGAGAAGGCGACGTGGACGATTCGATGGCGGGCAAGCGGGTGCTGGTTACCGGCGCCGGCACAGGGATCGGCCGGGGCATAGCCTTGGAGTTCGCGCGCCGGGGCGCTGCCGTGGCCCTGCACTATTCGCGGAGCGGTTCCGGGGCTGTCGCGGCCGTCGGGGAGATCCGCCGCGCCGGAGGCAGGGCGGAGGCATTCCAGGCCGACTTCGCGCAGGTCGGGCCGGTCCGCAAGCTGGCGGAGCGGTCCGTGGAATTCCTGGGCGGACTTGACGTGCTCGTCAATAACGCCGGGATAACGATGAACCGTCCGATCGAAAAGACCACGGAAGAGCAGTTCGATCTGCTCTATGCCGTCAACGTGCGGGCGCCCTACTTCCTCTGTCAGGCGTTGGTTTCGGAGCTGGAGAAGTCCGGCGGCGTCATCGTCAACATATCTTCCGTCCACGCCTGCCGCGGCTACGTCGAGCACTCGGTATACGCCGGCACGCGCGGCGCGATAGTCTCATTCACCCGGCAGCTGGCGGTGGAGCTGGCCCCGCGCGGGGTACGGGTGGTCGGGATCGCGCCCGGAGCGGTGCTCGTGGAGAACCACTATGCCATCTCCGGGGGGGACATAGACGAACAGGCGATGGGCCGGAAGATTCCCGCCGGGTTCGTGGGGAAGCCGGCGGATATCGCGGCGGTTGCCGTCTTTCTGGCTTCGCCCGGGGCGAGATACATCGTCGGACAGACCATCGTAGTGGACGGCGGCACGATCTCGTGGCTGCCGTTCGGCGAGCAATTCAGGCAGCCCATGGGCGTGCAGTTCGGGAAAGGTTACGTGCCGGGGGCATAGGGGCATTCCGGCTTTGCTGATCAGGCTGACGATCTGGCCGGCAGCAAAGGGGATCAGGGGCATAGGAGGCGCATATTCATGACAGCACGCAGCGATTCACGGGCGGATATCGCTGGTATGGAGAGGGGCCGGAAGCCGGCGTCCACAGCGGAGGAAATGAACGACGCGAAGAAGTGGCTGGCCGGGATGATCGAGGCGCTCAAGTGCGGGGCGGTCCGGCCAGCGCTGGAATGTCTCAGACAGGATTGGGGCCGGATGCAGGTAGACGCTTCGGTCACGGGCCGGCCGCTCTGTCTGCGCGGGCGGGTGTATGGGTCGGGGTTCGGGACTCACGGGAACTGCGACCTCAGGATCAGCCTGCCTCCCGGCAGCCGCCGGCTGACGGGGCTCTGCGGCGTTGACGATAACGAAGACACCAGGGGCCGGACGGCGGACCAGATTTTCAGCATCGAACTGGACGGACGGGAAGTCTGGACCAGCGGGCCGCGCAATGTGCCGTCGCCTGCCGCGCGCTTCGACGTGCCGCTGCGTGGGGCGAAGACCGCCATGCTGAAGGTACGGGGACCCATCGCCAGGGCTCACGTGGACTGGGTGAACCTGCGGGTGGACGGCGCGAAGGTCGTGCCGTGCGGAAGCCTGGCGCCCGGAGATATCCTGGATTTCCGGTACGGCGGGAAGCCGTCGCGGGACCTGATCGAGGGCGGGCGCGGGAAGGCCGGGCGGCGCCAGGTTCGCGGCGCGGTGG
>JAOACM010000101.1 GCA_026417845.1 Planctomycetota bacterium
CGTCGGCAGCGTCAGATGTGTATAAGAGACAGCCGCGTGATTTCGCCACCACTGCGGCTGCGCTGCCGCGACTGCCGGCAGGAAAGATGCCCCTACGGAGTGGACTGGAGGCGCTTTGAGCTGGATTACGGGGTGGTCATACGCAAGGATGACCATTGCGTATGGAGCCGCGATGTGGACCTGAACGACAATTCCCAGCTCTGTATTACCTACGCCAGCGGTGCGAGGGCAACGTTTCACGAGTGCCATTTTACGCCGGAGTATTCGCGCGAGTTCTGGCTGATCGGGACGAAAGGCAAGATGTACGGTTATTACGACAATCCCGGCAGGTTCATGATCCGCGTGGAATATTCGCATTCCGAGGACCGGCGCACCGAGGAGTTCCGGCCGCCGCATCCGGGCGGATCGCACGGCGGCGGCGACGACAGGCTGCGCGAGGAATTCCACAGGCGCATAGTGGAACGCGATCCGCCGATGGACGCCCTGGAGTCGGCGTACTACTCGACTGTCCTGGCCATATGCGCTGAGGAATCCATCGAAAGCGGGATGCCCGTGGACATACCGCCTCTTGATCCGGTCCCGCCGGCCCGAAAGGGCCGGATCCCCCGCCGGTAATCGTTTGTCTCCTCCGCCATCCCGCTTGCCTCCGGCGCTGAGATCGGCTACGTGCAGGACGCGGCGCCTCCGCAGCAGCCGACCCGCCCGCACGCCGGGACAATCGCCGGCGGCAACTGTTTCGCGTCCCATATGCCGGGGTACAGCGGGCAGGGCATATTCATTTGGGCATTTAGTGCCTATCCCGAAATCTCCGGCCGGATCTGGATGGGTCGCCGCGGGAGCCTGGCGGCCGCAGAAGGAGTTTTTTTGATGGGATCCAGGCTCTACCGTCCCCCTCCGCCGGCGGCCTTTTTCTCCAGGTCCGCGACTATCTTTTTATAGGCCTCTTCGCTCCGAAGGGAGTCGAGGTCCGGGTCCTTCTTCATGTGTTCGAGGTCGCCGTAGCCCAGGCGGACGGCCTCGGCCAGCGTATTCAGCGCGTCCTCCCTGCGCCCGGCCATCGCCTGCGCGCAGGCGAGGTTGTAGGCCACGGTCGGGTCGTTCGGCGCCGCGCGGAAGATGCGCTCCAGCAGCCGCGCCGCGGCGGGATAATCCTTACGCTGAAGGAGTTGCTGGGCCTGCATGAGCGCCGCCCGCGCCGCGAGGGAAAGCTCGGCGGAAAGGCTCAGCGCGGCCGGAGTCCCCGCGTACTCACGCGAGAACTCCCGGCTCCGCTCAAGCATCCTGTCGAACCGCTCGTTCCCGTCCGCTATGGCCTTCAGTTCCGCGAGCATCCCCTTCAGGGCGTCCTCCGCGGCCTTTGCCTTCTTTACCCGCTCGTCGCCTTCCAGCGCGGCCAGTCTGGCGGCGATGTCCTTTTCCGCCGGGCAGCCCTTGAACATGTCCGCCAGATCGGCGAGGCGGTCGCGGCCTTCGTAGAATCCGGCGCCGGAGTCCCTGAGGAGCGCTTCAGCTTCGGCGAGGTCTTCGCGCAGCAGCTCCGCGGCTTCCTTCCCGTCGCCTTTCCCGTCCCGGCACAGCATCGCCATCCGGACGTAGCGCGCGGCCTTCAGAACCGTATCCTCCGGCGGCCACTGGTGACCCCCATCGAAAACCAGGAGGCGGCAGCGGATGCGGCGTGCCTTCAGCGCCGGCATGGTCCGCAGCCGCATCTCAGGGAAATTGAAGCACCCGCGGCCGGCCATGCCGCAAACGATGGTCCTCGAACCTTCCGGCGGCGCGCCCTGCGACCCGAACCCCGCGCCGCAGGGAAATACCGCGGCAACCTCCATGCCTTCGGCTCCCTTGACGGCCGCCATCATGTTGAACGAGACCCTCGCCCCTCCGGAAAATCCACCCGCCATGATCCGCGAATCGTCTATGGAAAAGCGCGCGCGGGTGTCCTTCCAGACGGCCTCTATGGCCGCCCTGATCGGTTCCCACGGTCCGTTCCTGGAGTTGTTGCTTCCGACGAGTATCCAGCCGTACTTCTCGGCGGCCTTCTGGAAGACGCGAACCGGGTCCTCGCCGCGTCCGGCCGGGCTGTAGCCATACAGTATCGGCCACTTCCTGTCCGGAGTGTAGTCTTTCGGCAGATAAAGCGCGTAGGACTGGGCCGGATCGTGGAGGGTTACGACCTTCTGTATTATCCTGCCCTTCGGGAATTCCTCGCCGGGATCCGAAGGAGCGGAAGCGGCGAAAACGAAAACCGCCGCGGCCACCGTCCATGCGCGCAGGATTCCAGCCATCGCGCCGCCCTCCCGGCGAGGTTTTCAGCCGAGCACGCAATCGGTCCCCGTAAGCTGGCTACTCTCCGACGTATACTGTTGCAGCTCGATCCTTACTCCATCCGGTGCCGTGGTCCAGACCTGCCAGCTCCGGTCAGCTCCCAGTTTTCTGTCCGACACCGCGTAGCCGGCCTTCTCCAGCCGCTCCGCTACGGCGGCCAGGTCCTCCACCTCGATGCACATGTGGACCATCGGCCCTTCGTTTCTGCCCGCCGCGTTCGGACGCTCGAACACCTCGATGAAGTTTCCGCCTCCTGCGTCGAGGTAGAAACCTACGCGCCTCCCGCCGCGGAGAAAGTTGAACGCCCGGCGCAATCCCAGCCCCTCGACGAAAAAGCGTTCCGCTGCGTCCAGGTCCTTCGTGACAATGCAGACGTGAGCCAGCCGCTTGACGCCCATGGTGCTTTCCCTCCACAGATGCTCTCGATGCCCGGCCGACCTTTCCGCCCGCGTCCGGAAGCGGCGGTCCGCGCCGTCCGTGCGGACGTTGCCGGCGAGCTTACGCGAAATCCCCGCCGCCGCAACTCTCTTCTCTCCGATGCAAGGCGGTTGCGTTGTACGTTATCGCGAGGAGAGTTCCGACCGCGGCAGGGATGCGTTACCCCAGCCGTATAGAGCGAACGCCCAGTTTCGAATCTGCGTTCCCCGCGACGAACGCCCAGTTTCGAATCTGCGTTCCCCGCGATTTTTACCCAAGCGGACTTCAGAGAGCGGCGAGGCAAGCCTGTGCGTACATCTCCGCGCCCGCTTCGTCGCGTCCTCTCATGCAGCCGTTTCTGCGGACCGACAGCGCAACCGGTTCCGTTTCCTGGGGACGGATATCTCGAACTGGAATAAGGCCGCCGCTTCTGCTGAGCAGCTGCTCCGGCGGCAACCGCCCGACGAAAGGAGAAACCGGGCGTGGTCGACGCTCGACCCGCCTCCGTTCCGACGGGGATAAGGGCCTGTCCGAGAACCTCCGGCTGGATGTGGCGGAATGCTGCAGGAACTTGGCTGCTGGTAAGTCTTAGGGCAGGCTCTCAGAACCTGTCAAAAACCTCAGGCGCGTAGCCTTGTGGTTGAGGGACGCTTCTCTTCCCGTCAGGATTTTCCGGACAGGCTCTTACCTGCCGCCGGGCTCGGCCAGGAGGCTCGCCGATATTCTCGTCAATCCCGCCCCGCGGCACATATCCAAGACTCCCGCGACATGTCCGTACGGCGCGTCCCTGTCGCCGCGGAGCACGACGCGCGGCGGCGGCTTCCGGGCGCCGGCCTCCGCCAGTATCTCGCGCAGCTCCTCCATGCCGACCGCCCGTCCCCCGTAGACGACAATCCCGTCTCTGTCCACCGACAGAACGATCTCGCCCCCCTCCTTGTCCGCCGCTTCACCATGCCTGCCCGACGGCAGAACGATGTGCAGCGCGGATTCCTCTTCGACGATCGTCGTGGCCAGCAGGAAGAAAACGAGCAGATTGAAGACAATATCTATCAGAGGCGTCATCGGCAGACTGAAATCGTCATCGTCGTACCGGCCCGCGCGCATTGTCCCCATCCCCAGCCCTTTCCGCGCACCGCACCCTGGTGCCCGCGTTCGAGGCTATGGCGTGGCTACGTTCCGTTCTCCCTGTGCCGAGCATCTTTCCGGTAATCGTTTGTCTTCAGCCTGACCTCCGCAGATGAGAGAGCAGCCTCTCCCCGGGAGGCGGTATCTCAACGGGGCCAGCCCTCCCATCCACCAGAATGACATCTTTCCCGGCCGCGTCGCCGGCTTCTCCGCGCGGCGCGAACTTTATAATCTCCGTACGATAGTCCCGCCGGGCGCCGTCGGGAAACGGTCATAGGCCATCTCCGCAGGGTCGTGCCTCGCGATCCTTTCCCCCGGCGGACTCCCGGCGCCCCACGCCGCCTCCGTCCCCGGCGCCGTCCTTTCCCGCGCCGGCGCTTTTTCCGGCGTCGGCTCCTTTCCCCGGCTCGCCCCCCACTCCCGCGCCGACAGCCCCCTTTCCGCCGGCGTCGCCTTTTTCGCCGTCAACGCACGACGGGCCGTCGGCCTTTGCCTCAATAGTTACTGCGCGGGTATCCACCATCCTGTCGCCGCCGGTGCCCTTGAGCTCCTCGTCCAGTTCTCCGGGAGCAATGGCGCGGCTGTATTCCGGCGGGTTGGGTATCTGTACCGGCACCCCTGGTCCGGCCGCCCCGGCGGCGCCGCCGACCGGGACAGCGGTCTTCGCGTTCTCCTCCACGTCCCCGGTGAATTCGTCGGCGATGTCGGCCGGACGTCTTTCCGCCGGAGGCATGGTCTTCGTTTCGAGTTCATCCTCCGGACCGCCGATCAGCCGCATCGAGTACCTGGCCTTGCGCTCAAGCTCGGCGGCAAAATTCGATACCGCCTCCTCGATCTCCCTGGCCAGATCGTCCGCCCTGGTCCTGAAGTGATGGTAGAAAAAGTACATCGGGATGCCGACCGTCAGGCCGAAGGCGGTGGTCAGCAGAGCCTCGGCTATGCCGGAGGCCAGCGCATGCGATTTGCCGGTACCCGCCGCGGCTACGACATCGAAGCAGCGGATCATCCCCGTGACGGTGCCAAGCAATCCCAGGAGCGGGGCGAGGTTGGCGATGACGCCCAGGACGCGGCAGTTGCGGCGGAGGTCATAGGCCAGCCTGTCGGTCTCCTCGCGGATGCCCGCGGCCGCGGCGGAACGGTCCGGGCCGCTCCTGGCCAGCATGGCGTGCATGACCCGTGCGATCCCGATGGGTTTGCCGGCGCAGAAGGCTGCCCCGGCATCGGCGCCGCGCGCCTCGACGATGTGCGCGCAGTCCTCCACGAATCCCGGCGGCATGTGCTTCGACCGCCGCAGCTCAATGAACCTCTCCAGCACGAACGCCAGGCCGACCACCGAGCAGACCGCGATCGGCCACATGACCGGCCCGCCGCGGCGGAAGATGTCCCACAGCGTCCCGCCGGCTATCGTCGGGGGTTGGATGGGAGTAGAGGGGGACTTAAGCCCGGCGGGTCCCTCCAGCGCCCCCTCGCCCATCCCGTCCTGGGCTGGCGCGGGGCCGGCGGCGCATGAAAGGACGAGCGAAAGGATCGGCGCCGCGGCAGCCGGGAGCAGGAGCCTGCGGCGATCCATTGCCGGGCAAACGGCTGTCGCGCCGCTCATATCTGACGAATGCCTCCAAGGACTACGGCGCCCCACGTCGCCTGCCGGCTGACGCGCCATGCCTGCGGACGCCGGGCGCGGGCTGCGCGCGGCACATCATATTACACCCTCCGCCCCTCCGGCGGAAGTCCGTATCCGCGGCCCGGAACCGGCAAGGACACTTAACCCAAATGTGGTACCGATTCGCTCCAGCGATGGCCTGATCGCCGCCAGGCGGCCTGCGGTAGCGTCCGGAGTCCATCCCGCCCGTCTCTCATGCATGTCGGCGAGGAAGCGGGGAGGCAAGGACGCGATCCGCGCCAGGTTATGGAAGCCGGACGCTGCCATATGCCGCCGCGGGGGCACTACACACGCCGCCGGACGACTGGAAGATGCCCACTACAGGGCGGTTACACAATAAGGTCCGCACCCAAGCGGCGACGGAGCGGCCAGCGTCAAACGACCTTCAGGTCCACCTCGCGGGCGGGCAGGTCTATCCGCACAACGCGGACGTTGACCCTGTCGCCGAGGCGGAACGTCCTGTTGGTGCGCCGGCCGTAGAGCAGGCGCGCACCCCTGTCGTAGACGTACCAGTCGTCCCGCAGCGATTCGATTCTGATCAGGCCCTCCACCAGGCAGTCCCGGAGCTCTACGAAGAAACCGAAGTCGCAGACGCGGGTTATTGTTCCCTCGTGGGACGCTTTCGTGTGATCGCGCAGGTACTGGATCTGGCGGAATTTCGTGACGTCCTCCTCAGCGGCGTCCGCGGCCCGCTCCCTTTCGGAGCAATGCGATGCCAGCGCCCGCAGAGAGGCCGCCGCGTCAAGGGCCGAGGCGAGGCCGGCGACCCTGGGCGGGCGCTTCGTCGGGATTGCGCTTCCGCCGGCAGGAAATCTGGCGTCAAGCGCGCGGTGCACCAACAGGTCCGGATAGCGCCTTATCGGGCTGGTAAAGTGGCAGTAGCGCAGGAAGTTCAGGGCATAATGCGGCCGGCACTCGGCGGCGTAGACGGCCTGTTTCAGGCTGGTCAGCAGCGCGAACTGGACGGCATCCCTGTAGGGCGTGCCGGCCGCGCGTTCCAGGACGGTCCGCAGCTTGTCGCGGGTGTACGGGGGCTTGAGCGGGAAACCGAGCTCCCGGACGAATCCGGCGAAGCTCGCCAGGTCCTCAGCATCAGGCTCGTCGTGCACTCTGAACATCCCCGGCATCTGCTGGTCAGCAATGGTCTCCGCCACGCGGCGGTTCGCGGCCAGCATGAAATCCTCGATCATCCGGTGCGTATAATCGTGTTCCTCCTTTTCGAACCTTTCGATCTCGCCGGTCCCGTCGAGCACCAGCCTGACCTCGGGCATGTCCAGGTCTATCGAACCCTCCTCCAGACGGCGGCGACGGAGGCGCGCGGCGAGGTCGCGCATCCGACACAGCAGCTCATACACGCCAGGCGGCACCTCGTTTCTCAAACCCTCGTCCAGGATGCGTCTGACTTGGCGGTAGGTCAGGCGGGCGCGGGACCGGATCGCGCTGCGCTCGATGCGCCACCACGCTGTGTGCAGATCCTTGTCGTAGGCTATGGTCACGGTTTTCGTCAGCCTGTCCTCGCCTTCCCGCAGCGAACACAAATCGTTGGACAGGCGTGGCGGAAGCATCGGCAGGCACCTGCCGGGCAGGTATACGCTGGTTCCTCTTCTGCGCGCCTCCCTGTCTATGGCGCCTCCTTCCCGTACGAAATGCGAGACATCCGCGATGTGTACCTGGAGTATGATCTGCCCATCCTCGCCTTCGTAGACCCCCACGGCGTCGTCGTGATCCTTTGCGTCGTCGGGGTCTATCGTCACGACCGCCCGGTCGCGGTAGTCCGCCCGGACGGCCATTTCCTCCCCCGCGATTTCGCGCGGGAGGTTCTCCGCCTCCTCCAGCGCCTCCTCCGGAAACTCTTCGAAGAACCCGTACCGCCGTATGACCGCGCGAATCTCCGCTTCGGCCTCGCCCCTGGCGCCGAACACCTCGACGATCCGCCCCCTCGGCACCCTGAAGGGTTTCCCCTCCGGCTCGATCAGCTCCACGGCGACCTTGTCGCCGTCCATCGCGTCCCCGGCGTCTTCCGGAGCGATCTCTATGCGCCTTTCGCCGGTCGCGCCGTCGGGTATCACGGTGCCGCCGGCCCGGACCGGATCGTCTCCGCTCCCGGCCGGCCGTTCCGCGGCCGCGTCATCCGGGTATCGCCAGCCCCGCCCCATGCGCCTCCGCTCGCGCTGCTTCTCCCGGGGCCGGATCTCCAGGCCGCAGGCACGGCTATCCCGCCGGACGAAAGTGCCGACTATCACCGGATTCTGTCTTTCCACGACGCGGATGACCCGTCCGCGGGGGAGGCCGAAGCGGCCGCGCCGCCCGTACACGTCAGCCAGCACAAGGTCCCCGTTCATGGCCCCGCCGAGGCTATCTTCCGGTATGAACACGTCCTCGCCGAAGGATTCCTCAACCAGCAGGAAGCCGAAACCGGCCTTCTTGATCTCAATACGTCCGGTCATGCGGTTTGAGACGGACTCCGGAGGCCCGTAGCGCCCTCCCTTGAGTTCCGCAATGGAACCCTCCCGTGTCATCTCATCCAGCAGCGCGCGGAATTCTCCGTAGCCTTCGCGATCCACGCCGAGCAACCTGGCCAGTCCGCGCCGCCTGAGCGGCCTGTAATCAGGCCCTCTCATCACGGCCAGGATGTCCTCCCGACTGATGCCGGCGCCCCCGGATGCTCTTCCCCCATGTGCGGATCTTCCGCGCGCCACCAGATACGCCTCCGCCAAACGGATTCCATCCGTGCCGGCCGCCGCCGGATCAGCCCCCCGCTGACGCGCCGCTCCCGCTTTCTGGCGTCGGATGCGCTCCTGCCACCCGGCGGCGCCGATCGCGCCGCGGCCACGATCCCCGGTCGGTCCGGCGGGATCCCGCAATCCACCTGCGGCGAACCTACTATCATACACCGTCCGGCGGCGATCCGCCCGTCACATTTGCTGGCGGGGCAGGGGAGTCCCGCGGGAGCGGCGGAAACTGGATATCGAAGGGTCCCTGGGCTAATAATGAAGCTCGTAGCGATGGTTCGGCCGGATGGAGCGCATGGTAGAGAGGAGGGGAAAAGCGCCACGCATGGGGGAAGCTACGGAAGCGAGAGTCCGCCGGTGGCTTATCGAGGCGGAAGGATATATTGAGCTGGGAATGCATCGCCACGCCCGCGACAGGCTCGATCTGGCTGACGGGACGGACGCTCTGCCCCTGGAAAGGGACCTGCTATGGGGCGAATATTACCGTTCGCTCGGGCAGCATCAAATGGCGATCGAAAGATTCGAATCCGCCAGACGCCGGAAGCCGGACGATGTCCGGGCGGCCGTAGGTCTGGGGTGGTCGTACAAGAGGACAGGACGTCTGGACCTCGCCATCGAGTCTCTGGAGCGCTGCCTGGCCGCCAATCCGGATGAGGCCCTGCTGCATTATAATCTGGCGTGCTATTACAGTCTGGCGGGCAGGCGCGAGCGGATGCTGGAATGCCTGCGGAAGGCTGTGGCGATGCATCCGCCGTTTCGCATCGCCGCGGCTTCGGAGAGCGATTTCGACGCCTATCGCGACGATCCCGAGTTCCGAGAGACGCTTCGAAGGGGACGATAGCCCGCGCGGGCGTTCCGCCGGACGGCCATGGGCATCCCGCAGCGCGACATGCCGGCCCGAAGTGCCGGCAACGGACAGACTTCGACCGCAACGTTGCCTCCGGACTGCTGGTGCGGCGGAGAAGGAAGCTCGCAACTTCCGTTCCCCGCCTGCGGACCGCCACGGAACGGTCAGCGTTTCACGGCGCTCCCGGCCGGCGGCCGGGAGGGTTTCACGAACCGGTCGAGGATCCCTTTGTCCGCGATCAGGTAGTACATGAGCACCACGAGTGTGCCGATAACAAGCCCGATGAGGATGGGTCTGAGGATGCCGGATTTCTCCCGTTCTTTGATCCGTACGGCCCTGACATGACCCGTCTTCCTCGCCGCCTCCGGCGGGGCCGCGTCTCTTGCCACGGCGGGGATCGTGCCCGTCGTCTCCTTGGCGGGCGTCTTACCCGGTTCCGACGGGGGAGCGGGAACCTGAGCGGCGGGAGCATCGGAGGTGCCGGCCGGCTGGGGCGGAAGGGGCCCATGGGCCGCGGGCGGTGTCTTGCGGGCCACGGGCGGCGTCCTTCGGGCTGGAGGGGGAGTGCTCCGCACGGCCGGCTGAGTGGAAGGCACGGGCGTTCGCGAGCTGGACCGGGCCGGAGGGACGAATGCCGGAGTAGACCGGGTCGGCGGCCTCGTCCCGCTCTCCCTCGGCCCCCGCGTAGCGCCGCGCAGCCCCGAGGATTTAAGAGCCAGCCCTCTGTTGGTTTGACCGGGCTTACCCAATACGGGCGGCGGGCCGACCGGGATGACAGGAGAACACTTGCGGCAGTAAACTTCCTCGCCAACCTGGACTGCCGTACCGCGCTCCAGGTCCATATCGGTGAGGCGCGAGTTGCACTTGGCGCAAAAATAAATTTCCACCCGGCGGAAAACCTCCTCGCTTCCATAATATACAGAATCGCTTCAGACCCTTAATTACTTTCGCGCCAAATTTCCGCGAACCTCACGAAAAGCCGGGCCATAGCTCATTCGAGAGGCGGCGCGCCGCATTGTAGCACGAGGGGACGCGGTGCCAAGCCAATCTCCGCCGCATCCCTGGCCCTTCGCCTCCTGACCCGAAAATCCGCGCATTTACGGCCATGCACCCCGCGCGATGCAGGCACCGGGCCACATACGTACGATCCGATCCGCGACGATCGCCTTCAGGTTGCCACCCGTGGGTAGACCGCCGATGTCGCGGCGGTAAGCATAGCAGCGAAGACCAGGAGTACGGCCAGGTCGGCCGCCAGCCCGAAGGCCGGTTCCCCGCCGGCCAGCATCAGCCCGCGCAGTGCGTCAACCTCGTAGGTAAGCGGGTTCGCCACCGATATCGCGCGCAGCCAGTCCGGCATTATCTCCAGCGGATATATCGCGTTGCTGGCAAAAAAGAGGGGCATCGTAAGGAGTTGGCCGATTCCTAGGAACCGCTCGCGGGTCTTCACAAGGCAGGCAATCAGCAGCGAAAGCGTGGCGAACGCGGCGGCACCGAGGAAGATCGCGAGGACCACGCCGAGCAGCGCGATCGGGTCCCATCGCAGGTCTACCTGCATTATGAACGCCAGGACGTACACTATGACCGCTTGCGCCAGCCCTCGAACGCCCGCCGACAGCGCCTTGCCGGCTACTATCGAAGCCCTCGGTATCGGCGAGGCCAGCAGCTTGTGCGCCAGGCCGAGGTCGCGCTCCCAGATGACCGCTATTCCGTAAAATATCGAACTGAACAGGACCCCCTGCGCGAGCACGCCCGGCGCCATGAAATCCAGGTACCTCACCCCGCCCCTCGGTAT
>JAOACM010000102.1 GCA_026417845.1 Planctomycetota bacterium
GTGCTGACGCTGCGCGAGGTGTTCGATGAACTGTTCGATCTGGCCGGCGCGCGGCTGGATGCGGCCGTGCATCTGCGCCCGGCCGTGGTGCTGGCACGCCACGCCTGGGACGCGGCCGGCCATGTCGCGCGTTATTTCATCCACGCATCTTTCCTGGGCGCGCGTCAACGCGAACGGCAATCTGGCCCTGATCCTCGCGTCTATGGCCTTCGTCAGCACCAGCGGCCTCGCCTCGGCTCCGCTCCTGGTCTTGCGCCGGCGCATGGCAACACCGAGGCCGAGTATGAACAGCTCTTCGTAGGCCAGCCGCCTCCTGGCCTGCCCGAGGTCTCTCGCGGTCCGGGGGAAGTGTATGGAGCGGAGCGCCTCGCCTATGGGCATCAGCCCCCGCGCGCCGCGGATGCCGGGCGGCAGAACATCCGGCACCAGCGGCGCGCCTGCATGGACGGCCTGCCAGGCGACCTTGCGCAGGAAGCTCTGCGACAGCGGAGCATCTCCGGCAGCGGCGTTGCGGCTCCCACCGCGCCTGGCATGCGTCAACAGATCGTCGCCTTCGTCCTCCTCGTCGCGCGCACCTCTCCCACCTTCGGTTGCCGGCCGCCTCCGATATACCGGCGTGATCCGCCAGAAGTTCAGCGATGCGTCCTCGGGCGGCGCGCCGCCTCCCGGAGGCTCGCCTGAAAGCGCCTCGAAGTCGGGCGACTGAAACTGTAATCTGCCCTCGTAGCGGACCACTTTCCCCGAAAGCACCATCCACCCGCCGACCCGTATCCGCTCCGCCACGTACGGGTTCCACCACACGGCGTACGCCGACGCGGTGCCGTCATCGAGCATCGCCTCGACACGGACCCTGCCGTCGCGCAGCCTGGAGCTGCGGGCGTCCACCACCCGGGCGCACGCCGACATCGTTTCCCCGGGGACAAGCTGCATGAGTGGCGTTATGCGCGAGCGATCCAGGTGGCGGCGCGGAAAATAATAAAGCATGTCGGAGACTGTCCGCAGCCCCAGCCGCGACAGCCGTTCAGCCATCCTCGGGCCGACCCCGCCGAGGTACTGGAGCGGAGAATTCAGGACATCGCGCCTCTCGCGCGGATCTTCCGGATACACCGCACCCTTCCCCGATCAAGACGGATGCCCGGTTGCCGCCGGAGAAAAACGCGGCCAGGCCGGTGGCGCCCGGATCGGGTCGCGCACCATAACCGGGTCGGTCTATTCTAACCGGCAATGGTCCCTCATCGCCACGACCGAGGCAAGGTTAGGTCGCGATCTCGAAGCCCCGGCCGGTATCGTCGCGCGAACGGGCGCATGGCCGTAAATGCAAAGCCTTGTGTCTGCCCGCGGGAGGGCACGCCCGAGGCGTATATCCGGGGCCGCGCCCTTCGAGCAGGGCAGGCGATGGCGGATCCGGTTTCCAGACCACGCACATCCGGCTCCGCGGTTACGGTCATGCACCCGCGCAAACCCGCATAATGTTTTGCGCAAGGGACGTCGAGGGAGTACAACTATCCTCAAATCGGGCCGCCTCCGGCAACCGGGCGGAGCGGTCCGGAGGCGGCCGCTGATGTATCAGGCGGGAAAGGAGGCAGTAAAAAAACATGAGCGAGCAGTATCCGTTCCGGGAAGATGCCGGGGGGCCGGTTCCGCCCAGTGGAGGATCGCCGCAGTCTCAGGCATTCGGGCCGCAATCCGCGTCGCCGGCCGGAGGAGCCGGCGCACAGGGTATGCCTGCCGGCCCAGGTGCGCCTTCGTGGCCGCCCAGGCCTCCGGCGTTCTGGCCCATGCCCCCGCAACAACCAACCAGAAAACTGGGCTGCTGGATCGCCGTGCTCGCCTGCGGGGGAATGTGTTTCCTTATGTTCTTCGGCATCCTTCTGTCAACCCTGCTCGGCGGCGTTCAGAGCGGAAACTGGCAGGTGCAGGCACCGGAGGAATACGTCGAGGGTCAGGGGCCGGACAAGATCGTCCTGATCGAGGCCCGCGGCGCGATATTCGACGAACCGCCCGGTTTGTTCGGAGGAAGCGTCAGGGAATCTTTCGCCGAACGCCTCGTCCGTCAGTTGCGCCAGGCAGCCAGGGACGAAAGCGTCAGAGCGGTGGTCCTGCGGGTGGATTCTCCTGGCGGCGGCGTAACGGCCAGCGATCAGATATGGCGGGAAATCAGAAAACTGAAGGATGCCAGGGGCGGCGTCAGGGTGGTCGTACACATGGGCGACCTGTGCGCCTCCGGGGGCTATTACATCAGCGCCCCGGCCGACGCCATCATAGCCTCGCCCACCACAACCACCGGATCCATCGGCGTTATAGCCACCCACCTCGACCTGTCGGAACTCCTGGAACGCAAACTCGGCATCCGCGAGCAGACGATAAAGAGCGGCCGGCTGAAAGATATGTTCTCCGTCTCCAGACCAATGACGGAGGAAGAGCGCCGCATAGTGCAGGAACTCATAGACTCGATGTACGAGCGCTTCGTGCGGATAGTGGCCGAAGGGCGGAAAGGGCGGAAGGGAATACCGGAGGATATGGACGGAGCGATTGCAGCCATAAGAAAGATCGCCGATGGCCGGGTCTATACGGCCGAGCAGGCGGAGAAGCTCGGCCTGGTGGACGGGATCGGATATCTGGACGACGCCATAGCCGAGGCCAGAAAGCTGGCAGGGTTGGAGGAGGCTACCGTCGTGCGGTACGGCGAACGCAAGGGGCTGCTGGCCATCCTCACCGGCGAGGCTGAATTGCGTATGGGAACCGGGCCGATCATAAATCTGAACGCCGACGCACTGGCGCGCCGAATGGCGCCGAGACTGGAATACCGCTGGGCGCCGATACCGTTGGGAGGCGAATGATCGCGTGCAAGGGGTTATCCGTAGCCCGGGTCCCTTCCACAATTCCCCCGAACGGCAGCTTTTGATTATTATTGCGAGGTCTTTGTCATTCTCCGTGGCCGAACCTCCGGTTTTTTGTTGAGCGGTTCGTCCCTCTCCGGGGCGATCGTTTTCTGTCCGCTCGCCCCTTATCCCCACATAAGAGCCTGCCCGAAATCCTCCGGCCGGATCTGGCGGCCCGCTGCGGAGGCCCTGGGCGCCACGGGAGTTTTGGGGTAGGCTCTGAGAGCCTATCCGGAAACCTCCGGCGCGCAGCTTATCCGCTCAGCGATCCACACTGCCCGGCGGGAAGTTTTTGGTCAGACTCGGCTTTGTTTCATAATTAAAGCCGCAACTTCATGCGGAACAATACGTTACGCGCAAATGCCGCCGCCGGTGTAACGCGATGCAACCCATTTTACATCAAGACCTTACGATATCTACACAACAAAGCCCGGCAGGCTCTAATAGCGGATACGCTCAGGCGCTGCGCCCGCAATACACAATGTATGGCCGCGGCAAACAGCTACCCTTTGATCGCCCCGCCAGCGGCTTGGTTTTTACCAGCGCATTTCTTCGCGTCATCCGCCGCGTTTTCCGCGGCGGCGCTTCCGACGGTGCCCCCGGCGGTGCTTTCAGCGCCGGCGCCCGCCGCGTCTGCCGCGCCTCCGATCGCCGCGCAGCCGGCGGATCCGGCCGGCCCACAAGCCGGTCGCGTCGTATCTGCGCCGCGGACTTCTTCCACTTCCCCGCCAGCGGCGGACTTCCGGAACCGCGAAAAGGACAACGCACAGGCGAATGCGACCAGCGCGCCTGCGGTGCCGACGGCAAGACCGAGCGCGATGCTGCCTATCGCGTACTCAATCAGGCTGTTGAAGGCGTCCTTCAGAGTCAGCTTTCCGGCAGCCTCAAGCGACAGTTCGAGCGGCCTGCCGGTCGTCAGCCAACGCCCGGCAAAAAGGCTTCCGAAGATAATGAACGGGGCCAGCGGCGGGATGGAGATGTTGCTGGCGATCAGGGCGATGGCCTTGTTGAGCCGAAGGAGGTGGGCAACGACGGCGGCGGCGGCCATCTGGAGGCCCCATATCGGAGCGATGCCGAAGAAAAGCCCGATGCCGACAGAGAGGGCAAGTCTGGCCGGCGTGTCGGCGTTTTCTCTCAGCACGTCGCGAACATCGGCCAGCAGGCGGCGCAGAGGCGATGATCCGCCGGGGTCAAGAGAAGACATGCGGGCGCGGACGGACCCTGGGAGTGCAAGGGCCTGGGCCGTCAGCTTGGTGTTCAGGTACGATATCCTTAGGAAATCGAGTATGGGACGGAAGTGGGATCGCCTGGATTCGGGGCGGGCGTAGTCCGCCCTTATCGGAACCTGGACGATCGGCGCGCCCAGCCATGCGGCTCGGACCAGAACCTCCAGCTCGTAGGCGTATCCCCCGTGCGTTGTCCTCAACCGGCGGACAAGCCCCAGCGGATAACATCGGAAACCGCACTGGGTATCCTTCAGCCCGATGCCGGTCTGGACGCGGAACCAGAAATTCGAGAACGCGTTGGCGAAGCGCCGGGCGGGCGGTGCGCCGTCCCGCTTCAGGTCCCTGACGCCGGCCACCACGGCATCCGGATTCGCGCGGGCGGCTTCGAGCAGTCGCGGGATGTCCGCCGGGTCGTGCTGGCCGTCGGCGTCCAGGGTTACGACGTGAGTGGCGCTGAGCCGCGAGGCGGTGTCGAATCCGGTCCGCAGCGCGGTACCCTTGCCCAGGTTCGACTGGTGGCGCGCCAGCGTTGTGCGGCCGGTCAGCGGGGCGAGGCTTTCAGCCAGACCGTCGGACGAGCCGTCGTCCACTACTATGGTCGGCAGGATGGCGGCCGCCGCCCCGGCCACATCCGCCGCCGTGGAAGCGTGGTTGTATACCGGGATCACCGCGCAGGCTGCGAATCTTCTGCCTCCCTCCGCCGCAGTCACCTTCTCCTCCTGTCAACAAAGAGCCGTCTTTTCCTAGAGCCTTCCGGCATCTGCAGCGCCTCGATCTCCTCCCTGGACGCCCTCCTGATAACGGGCGATATCTTGGCGTTTCCCTGGAAGCCCTCACGCAGGCGCCGGGTCGTCTCGGCCTCATCACCGGTAAAGTGGACGAGGACTTCGACCGAATCCGACAGATCCGCCGCCGACGTGGCGACGATGACATAGTTTCCCACGCCTGGCGTCGAATCGAGCACCAGCTGCAGCGCCGAGGGGAATACGGTGGTGCCCTTGACCTTGAGCTTGTGATCCTTCCTGCCGACTATGGGGCCTATCCGCGGCGTCAGCCGTCCGCAGCGGCACGGGGACGCGTAGAAGGCGGCGCAGTCGCCGGTACGGTAGCGTATTATCGGCATTCCCTCGATGCCGAAGGTCGTGGCCACGACCTCGCCGACTTCGCCCTCGGACACGGGGTTGCCCGCATCGTCAAGTATCTCGATGTGCAGCAGTTCCGGATGGATGTGCCCTCCGGCGCCCATGTCGCATTCACAGAGCGACGTGGCCATCTCCGTGCTAGCATAGGTCGAATACACCTTCGCGCCATATGCTCTTTCTATGCGGGCGGCGGCGGCGTTCAGGGCGAAGTCCGGGGTCCGCACCGGCTCGCCTATGCATATCGCCTTCCTTACGGATGCATTAGAAAGGTCCGTCCCGGCCTCCTGCGCTCTGGAAGCGATTATCTCGAGGAAGG
Organism: Planctomycetota bacterium; assembly: GCA_026417845.1. Lineage (GTDB taxonomy): Bacteria > Planctomycetota > SZUA-567 > H5-PLA8 > CALKMO01 > CALKMO01. Next base: position 5,567 of record JAOACM010000102.1, read on the forward strand.
ACGGTACCGAAACTATAGCGGTTGCACTGAGCCTGGATATCATGTCAAGGTGCATCGCCGGCGTGGCGCTCCCGACGCGCACCACCTTGCATCCGAGCATCCGCAGGCCGAGCCAGTACGCCATGCCCGCTATGAAGCAGCGGTCCAGCGTTACGCCAAGAAGGACCGTGTCGCTCGGCGTCAGGCCAGCGCACCGGAAGGAGAGATACTCGTTGTACGCCAGCCTCCTCAGGTCGTTTTCGGTCAGCATGTAAAGCAGGGGGCGGCCGGTCGTCCCGCTGGTCGTAACGATATCTATGACCTTCTCCTTCGGGACGCAAAGAAGCTCCTCGTTCCGCGCCGAAAGCTCCGCCCGCGAAACCGGCGGTACCGATCGGATATCCTCCAGCTTCGGGCGGCGTCTGTTCCCGAGCCCGGCATCTCGCAGATGTTTGCGATAAAAGGGGGAATTTTCGAGCGCGTACCTGAATGTCCGCGCCCAGGCTCTTTCCTGAATGTTTCTTATCGCCTCTCGATCCAGGCGTTCCTCTTGAACCATTTTCCCCGTCGCGCCCCCGCTGATATCCGCCGCAATCCCTCAATGGACAGGGAGATCTGTCGGCAGCCCTGATGTGCGCTTCTCCAGCCTGGTGCCGGCCGTCGCGTGGGGATCCTTTATACGCAGTCCCGCGCGGCCGCGCTACTCTACCCTCGCCGGCGGAACGGCGCTGCCGGCACGAAACCCGGGATGTCAATCTACCACACGGCGGAACTTTGCGCTTGTCCGGCGCCCGTCCACGTGGTAGCTGAAAACTCCCCCGTCGACCAGCGGCCCGCCGTGCCGCGCCGGGGGCGCGGCGACCGGCGCGCTGGCGCCGGACGCGACGGTGGGAAGGACAGGGAAGATCGCAATGAACGGTACCACAGGAGACGCTCCGACCCATCCCGATGCCGGAGGGACCCCTCCAGCCGGCGAAGTACCTCCAGCCGAAACCTCATTGCCCGCGGCGTCCATGCGCGCGGAGACCGTGCTGGTGACCGGCGCCTGTGGCTTCATAGGTCGGCATCTTGTCCCGATGCTGGTGAAGCGTGGATTTCCGGTGCGGTGTCTGGTCCGTTCTGCCGGCGCGGGGCCGGTCTTGCCGTCGGAGCGCGTCCGGGTCGTCGCTGGCGACATAACCGCCAGATCGTCGCTGCGCGGGGTAGCGGAGGGCTGCTCGCACGTCATCCACCTGGCCGGACCGTCTCCGGAAAAACCATGGGATCCAGCAAGGACTGGCGTGCTGGTCGAGGATGGCACGAGGAACATCCTGCTGGAGGCCGAATCGACGGGAGTCAGGCGGTTCGTCTATCTGACGTGCATCGGGGCTGAGGAGAGATCAAAAGTCGCGCTATACAGGTCCCAGGCTGTGGCCGAATCTCTTGTGCGGGGGTCGAGGTGTGAGCATTTTCTGTTCAGGTCGAGCGCCGTTTTCGGTCAGGGGGATTCCTTCGCATCTCCCATCGTTAGCGCCGCTCTTTCCGCCTCGCCCTTTACGATCGTCGAGGGCTACGGCGATACGTCCTGCCAGCCCATCCACGTGCGCGATCTGTGCGAATGTCTGATCGCGCCTCTATGCGATCCCGGCATGAGACCGACCGAACGTCCGCTTGAGCTTGGGGGTGGGGAAGTCGTCACCGTACTCGGCGCGCTGGACGAATGCATCAGGGCCGCCGGGCGATGGAAGATCAAGTTGCACATCCCTCTTTTCGCGATGCGCATATTCTCTCTTCTGATGCGGAACGGGACCGTTCCGCGGTGGCGGAGAAGCCGCGCGGCCGAGCTGCTGACGAATCATTGCTGTCAGGGAACGAACGCCGCGGAGAAGATACTGGGCAGGCGCCCGGCCGGATTCGTGGAATACCTGCGCGTCGCGGTTTCCTCCGCCCGGCCAGGGGCATAAATGCGCTCACACAACGATTCCCCCCTCAGAATACGCCCCGGCCCTGACGCGATGCCGCCATCCCTGGCTGGCCCGCCCGGTAATTGTTCGCCGCGTTCGGATTGAGGCTGCTATTTGCAGGAATACGCGCAGGCTTGCCTCCGACTCTTCCTGAAAAACGCTCCGGCTGAAAATTGAGGAAGCGCCGGCTCGCGGCCGCTGGTTCTCTCTGAAGAGCTGAAGCAAGGCCCCCCGCTGCCCGCACCGATCTTCTTCTATAGTGACGTCACAACTAACTTAAAAAAATAATACGAGCAAAGGAGAATGTAGCCTCGATCAAGCGTTTTTCCTTGACTCCTGCTTCAGCGATGATAATACTATTATATAAATAATAATACCAGAAAAGGGAGCGCATTCGGAGGCGATGCGATGAAAAGGCGGCTGACCGGATTGTTTTTTGCGTGTGCGGCGTTGGCGTTCGAGTGGACGCCTTCGTTTGCCGGGGAGGGTAACGGAGGGGACGGGGACGGGGGCGGAGCGGAGGGAAATAGCAGACCGGCCCCGCAGAAACTTGCAACTGAGGATGCCGAATGCCTCGGTAAGGGGGGCTGGGAGATTGAGCTGGGATACGAGTTCGCGACTGCCAGGCGGGTCTTCGATGCGGACGGATCGGCAGAGCCTCGCCGCTCGATGAGGACGCATGACGCCTCTCTTTCAGTCAAGTATGGCGTCCTCGACAGGCTGGACTTGGGGCTTGTATTCGGCTATGGGGAGATAAGGGACAGGGAGGAAGAACCTTCGGCGGGACGTGGCCTGACCGATCCGGAGTTCAACCTGAAAGTCAACATCCTGAAAGACGGGGAGCGCGATCTATTTGTGTCCTTTCTCTCGGCCGCGACTGTTCCTGCTGGCAGGTGGGCTGAAAGCGACAGCCTGGCCATAAGCAACGAGTTTGTGACGTGTGATAACAGGGTTGTGGTCACGAAGCACTTTGGAGAAAGGTGGACGGCGACGTTCGATGCCGGGTACACACTGCCGATAGGGGGCAGGCGGAAGGAATATCGCGGTACGTTTTCGGCTAACGTGGCTGTCGGGTTTCAGGCGTGGGACATGGTGCAGCCCGAGATCGAGCTGAATTTTTCGTCCGATTTCTTCAGAGGCACGACCGACCAGGCGGCCCTGGCGGTAACGGCAGGTTTCATAGTTCCCTTAAGGGAGAACGTCGTGCTTAAGATGGGCGCCCAACAGACCGTAGCGGGCTGGAAGAGTGATATGTCTACGGTCGGCATACTCGGGATAATTTTCGGTTTTTGACGGCCACACGCCCGTGCGGCAAAATCGCAGATTCGGCAGAGGAGGGCAGAGTGACATGCACATGGCTGACGCGCTGATATCGCCGGCGGTCGGCGGTACGATGTGGGCCGCCTCTTCGGGGCTGGCCATCTATTCTGCCACGCGGCTCGCGAGGCAGGGGGGTGCCGATTACAAGGCTCCCATGATGGGGGTGTTGGGGGCTTTTGTATTTTCGGCCCAGATGATCAATTTTACAATCCCGATGACAGGTTCAAGCGGGCATCTTGGCGGGGGGCTTCTGCTTGCCATTCTGCTGGGGCCGCATGCGGCTTTCCTTACGATGTTTTCGATCCTGCTCGTCCAGGCGCTGTTTTTTGCTGATGGGGGACTTCTGGCCCTTGGCTGCAATGTATTCAATCTTGGCTTCTTTCCCTGCTTCGTGGCATATCCGCTGATCTACAAACCTCTGGCCGGCGGTTGGAGCACACCGCGGAGGATAGCTCTTGGCTCGATACTGGCCGCGATAATCAGCCTTGCCATGGGGGCAATGGGGGTGGTACTTGAAACGAAGCTTTCCGGTATCTCCGATCTGCCGTTTGGGGCTTTTGCTGTCCTGATGCTCGCGATCCATCTTGCTATCGGGCTGGTCGAGGGACTGATAACGGCGGGCCTGATATCCTTCGTTTTGAAAGTCCGCCCCGAAGTTCTGGATGCTGCCGGAGGCGCGGAGATCTCCGGCGGGGAGAAGCTCAAGGGCGTCGCCCTTGCGTTTCTGGCGGCAGCGGCGGTAACGGGTGGTGTCCTTTCATGGTTCGCTTCTACATGTCCGGACGGACTGGAATGGTCTATGCTCCGGGTAGCCGGAAAGGAGGAACTGGAGCCTCCGGAGGGCAGTGCGATCCATGCCGCGGCGGCCGCAATCCAGGAGAAGACGGCTTTCATGCCGGACTATGACTTCAGTGAGGCCGCAGAACGTAGTAATAAGGAACCGCCGCCGGGAAAAGACAGCGGAGGGACCGGCGTGGCCGGAAAGACTCCCGATGCCCTGGGCGGAAGGCAGGATGCCACGCCCGTGGCAGAAGAGACAGAAAGGTGGCCCTCCGTCAGTGCCGGCGCCAGCCTCGCCGGACTGGTTGGCGGCGCGATAACCCTGCTGGTGGCAGGACTGATCGGATTCCTCCTGCGCCTGACCGGGCGGCCCTCGACGGGATAGATCGGAGCTGGGCACATGAGGGGCATGGAGACGGCACTGGACGGCATAGGCGCCTTCGACCGTCTCGCCCTCCTCGATACTCCGATTCACCGCCTCGATCCGCGCGCCAAGCTGCTGACGGCCGCGGCATTCGTCGTCGCCGTCGCATCCTTCGACAAGTACGATGTGGCCGGCCTGACGCCGATGTTTCTCTACCCCGCGGTCATGATCTCCCTCGGGCGGTTGCCGATCCTGTTCCTGCTTCGATGGATCATCCTAGCATCGCCGTTTGCCGTGATGGTCGGCATCTGGAATCCGATATTGGACCGCGAGGCGGTCTGCTGCGCGGGAACGCTTACTGTTCCGCGCGGGATCCTTTCGTTCGCATCAATCATGTTGAAGTTTGTGCTGACGGCGTCGGTTGCCCTTATACTGCTGGGGACTAAAAGCTACGTTGCAAACTGTTCGGCGGCCGGGCGGCTGGGGATGCCGGGGATGCTCGTTGCCCAGTTTCTCTTTCTGCATCGCTATCTGTTTGTGTTGTCGCGCGAAGCGGTCCGGATGAAGCTGGCACATGCGTTGCGGTCCGGGGGAAGGCCGGTGACGTTGCGCGAATGGGTCTCTCTGGCCGGGTACCTGCTTCTGAGATCGCTCGAGCGGGGCCGTCGCGTCCACATGGCAATGCTGTGCAGGGGATTTGATGGGGAAGTCAGGACAGCGCGTCCTCTCAGATTCTCTCAGGCTGATTTTCTCTTCGTCGGCGGGTGGTGGGCTTTCTTCCTCGCGGTCCGGATCTCCGACATCCCGGGGGCCTGTCTCTTATACACATCT
>JAOACM010000009.1 GCA_026417845.1 Planctomycetota bacterium
CTATATACGCCACCGACACTTGTCGGTAGATTCCCTTCCGTTCGAACGCCCCCTGTGCATGCGGTATGCGCCGGCGCTACGTGCTCGTAAAAATTCCGCTCTGCGCATGCTCTCCATGTGCGCGGCATACGCCCTGTCCGGTCTCGGAACGGGCCGGGCGCGACGACGGCCGCGCCGTACCGGGACCGCTCCTTCACTCGAACCCCAGCTCCGCCAACCGATCCTCGTCCAGTCCGAAGAAATGGCCTATCTCGTGGACTATCGTCCGCTGGATTTCCCGCTCCAGTTCCTCGCGGGTCTCGCAGGCTCCGGTCAGAGGTTCGTAGAACAGCGTGATACGCGGCGGCAGATCCGGGGGATCGTCCACGCGGCGTTCGACCAGCGACGGCCCCTCGTACAGCCCGAAAAGGTCCTCGTCTTCTCCGATGCCCATCTGACGGAGTAATTCCTCCGAAGGCCTGGCCTTCACGACCAGCATGCACCCTTCGACGTAAGGCCTGAAGACGTCGGGGAGCGAGCTTATGGCTTTCCTGGCGACGCGTTCGAATTCCCGTCGGTTCATGCGGTTCCTCCGCGTCCGCCGGTCGCTTCCTACCGCGCCGGCCTCCGGCCCCCGGTCCCCCGCGCCGCTGGCGTTTGCGTCCTCTCGAAGTTTCCTCCCGGCCCGCCGATCGCCCGCCGCCCGCAGGGCATCCCCCGGTCCCCTCCCGCCCCTGTAAATTCGGGATTTCCCGGCCGGGACCCGGGCAGCCGATGGCAGCCGATCACAGGACCGGTCATTTTATCGCGACAGCTGCGATACGCCAGAGGCCGGGCGGGGAGCAGGAAGCCGGTTGCGATGTCTCCGAACAGAAGGGAAATTTTCGCGGGCGTCGGGGCAGATTACCCCAGCGCTCCAGAGTGAACGCGCTCCCGCAGAGCTGCGGTTTGCGCGATTTCTACCCCACGCCTTATCAGATAGCGCCGGAGGCAAAGCCTGCGCGCATCCCTCCGCGCCAGTTCGTCGCGGCCTCTTCTGACGGCCGCCCTTGCGGACTAACAGCGCAACAGCTTCAGGAGCATGGGAGAGCTGGGTGAATGGCCGCAACTGCAGGGAGCGCGCCGGCATCTCTGTCGGCATTTGCCGTCTGCGGATAGCCGAGGGGAACGCAGCCTTCAGCCTGACGCTGTCCCGATCTACCCCGCGTATCTACAGCTATGTACCCGGGGGAGCGGGCGGGGGGCGGAGGATATATCTGCTTTTTTGCAAGACAAGGGCAGATCCCTTTGCTACAATGTGGGGCATAATGGCGAAGCTGGTATGGTGCGCGCGGGGGGCGCCGGGCGCGGGGTTGTTCTCGAGGTCTTCCTTGCACCGGCCGGCCGCGGCGTCCCGCTCGAGTGCGACGCGGGGATGCCCGGAGGAAGACCGGAGACCGGCTGTACGGGGGAAACCGAGGCCATGAGAAGATTCCTATCCGTCATATTGGCGTGGGGGGTATCGTTCCCGGTTGTCGCAGTTATAGGGAACGTTTCGTGGGCCGGGACAATAGAGGAGGATGCGCCGAGACTGGGCGCGGGGGAGGGCGCCGTCGCTCCCCGCCAGCCTGACAAGGCTTCGGAGATTACGCCTCCCGTCAAGGCGCCTCCCGCGGAACCGGGGAAGAAACCGGAGGGACGGGAGGCTGCGCCGGCCCCCAAGTCGGTGCGGATGCTCACAGCAGACCAAGTGGTCTCTGAAAAAGCGCTCATATATATCAACATCCGCAACGTCCGGCAGGCGCTCAAATCCTTCTCCCAGACTGCCTTCGCCTCCCTGTTGCGGGAGGAGGAGATTGAGGGGCAGATTTCCGCCGCCGCTGAAAAATTCAAGCGGGCCTACACGCGGGGCGACGGCACCCTGCCTGAGGCCATGGAGCGCCGCCGTCAGGATGAAGTGGAGCTGATCGGGAAGGCGGCCAAGTGCGTGGATCGCGAGATATGCGTGGCGGCCGAGGCGGACCCTTCTGCCGGGGGCGGGCTCAACTGGATGGTCGTCGTCTCGACCGAAGATCCTGACAGGCTTCAGGATATTCTCGACCTTCTCGAACGCTTCCGCACATCGCAGCTCATGGACCCCAACAACATTGACGATGATTTCATGCACGGGGACTACTCGGTGCACTCGCTGGAGAACCGCGAGCGTAAGACCTACGAAGCCTGGGCGCAGGTGGAGAATCTGCTGATCTATGCCCGCGGCCGCGGAATGGTCGAGGCGGCGATAGACAGATACAGGAAGCAGGGTGCCGGCGCCCTGGCCACCAGCGCCGCTTATACCCTGCCCTTCAGGCAGGTCGGGCGGGAAGCGGATGCCTACATTCAGATCACCGCCGGCGGCATCAGGGCGCTCAGAAAACTCGTGTCCGAGGAGAACATCCTGGCGGCTCTGGCGTCCACCGGCGTCGGAGAGACCACGCCGGCGGGGGAAGTGGCGCTCGCCGCGGGGATAGGATTTGCATCCGGAGGCAGCGAGGGGAAGGGAACGGTCCGCGAACACATCCTTGTCCGGCGTTTCGTAGGGGAGGAGCAGGCGGGGGCGGATAACGTCGAGGGGATCGTCGCGAAACTCGTTCCTGCCGACGCCCTGTACTTCGAGGCGTGCAGAACGAAGCTGTCCGACATGGTGCCGGCATTCGCCGCGACAAAACCTGGCGAGGCGAGCCCCGGTCCGGTCGAGATGGCGCGATCCTCGCTCGCTACTCCGGTCCCCATCCTGTCCAGGATGGCCGGGTGGCATATGCTGAAGCTCCTCAGGGAAGGCGCCAACATTCAGGATCGCGCTACCCTGAAACGTCTCATGGAGCCTTTCAAAGGAGAGATCGGAGCCGCGCTCACATACATCCCGGGCAATCCCGCGGAGCGGGCGATCGAGCAGATTCACTTCTTCGAACTGGACGCGGCCAACCGCGAGGGAATACTCGATGCGATGAGGAATCTGACCGAGGGGTCCGGGACGGCGTGGCGGACCCGGACGGCGGAAAACCTCGTCATCACGCACGTGGTGGGCGCCGGCGAAGAGGATGCGATCGGCGAGCCGCCGGGCGCCCGCATAGGCTTATTCGGCGACCTGCTGAAGAATGCGGCTGCGAAAAAACAGGAGGTCAAGCCGTCCGCTCCGGCGGCCCAGCCGGCACCGCAGCGCATCTGTTTCTTCTCCGCGTGGACGATCATTGATGTGGACAAACGCCGGTTCCTGGTCGCGAGCGATTCGGTACGCGCCGTGCAGAAGGCAATCCAGCAGGTCAAGCTTGCGAAGTCGTCCCTGGCGGCCCAGCCGGAGTTCCAGAAGGTGCTGGCGTCGTTTCCCGACTCGCGGGTACAGGTAACCTACGTGGACCTGCCGAGGCTCGCGGAGTTTCTCTATCAATTCGTGATCCCGGGGCTGGAAGGTGTCAAGTTCGAGCTTCCCCCGGTGGACGTGCTCGCCAGACACCTCTCCCCCATGGGCATCTCCACGTCGGCGGCGGAAAAGGGCATGCTCGTCGCCTTCCGTTCGCCTACAGGACTTATCCCCCTGGCGGGCGCCGTCGGGGGCATGGCCTATCCGGTGATCCAGAGGGAGAGGGCCAGGCAGATATCGGCCAGGGTGGCGGCTAACATGCGCAGGATAGCCCTGGGGTTGCACCTGTACGCGAGCGATTTCGACAGATTCCCCCAGGCGCTCAGCGACCTGTACCCGAAGTATATATCCGACATTAAGGTCTTCGAGTCGCCCCTGAAGCCTGGTGCCGTACGTACCGCAGTGGACATAGACGATCCCGAGAAGAGCAACCTGAAGTACATCCCAGGCAGGGGGATACAGGACATGTCCGAGGAGATACTGCTGTACGAGGTCTCTCCGACGGGCTTCAGGGTGGATATCGCCGGGGAAATGATTCCAGGCTGCCATTATGTCCAGCTGGACTGCAGGGTAGACGTCAAGCCGAAGGCGTTCATCGAGCGCAGGCTGGCGGGACTCTTCGAGGCGACTGTGAAGTCCGGAGGCGCCCCGGGGGAAGCATCTCCCTCCCGCCCGGCGCCGGCCAGACCGCAGCCGCGCAGGAAGTAGTCGCCGGCCGCGCCGGGGAAGGGTCTCTTCGGGTCCCCGGTCGCGCCTGATGTCCTGCCCGGGGAAAACGAGGACGTCCGTCGTGGGGGGATGGCGCGAGAATCCCCTGGAGCTTAAACAAGCGCCTGTCTTAAAACCTCGGGCGCGGAGCTTTGGGCTTGAGGCTGCTTCTCTTCCCGTCTTGGGCTTCTGGATGGGCTGCGTGTAAGGAACCACTCTCCGGCATGCTGAAACCGAAGACGATGCGGCGGTGGAATCTGAGTACAGAGAGCCAGGCTGAGGCTACAGGCGCGCTATTGCTCAATCTGGACAGTCCGCGCACCGGCCCTGCGGCCGTGCGGAATGAGTCCGGTCCGCCGGTACGCCGCCGCACGCACTTAATGCCTATCCACAAACTTCCTGCGTAATTGTTTGCCGTCTCGTATGTGTGTGGAGCACAGGGGCGCGAGCGCTGGGTATGTTATAATAGGCAGCTCTATCGCTGTTCCGCCCGGGGCGCACCACTACGAGCAGCACCCCCAGTCTGAACCTGGCAAACAGTTACACTTCCTGCAGGACAGTGGGATTCGCTGAGCGTACAGGCTGTGCTCCGGAGGTTTTCGTGCAGGCTCTCAGAGCCTGTCCGAAAATTTCCAGCCATGAAGTCGAGATCTCAGAGCCGTAAGCCCCGCGGCGGTGGGCTTTCGGATAGATTCTCAGAATTCGCAGATGAAGCGTTTCGCTGAACCCAGATATCCGAAGACGAGCGCGACTATCGCAGCGATTACGGATAATACCGGCAGCCCGACGCTCACCAGCGAGTCTTCATCGTATTCCCCGCTCCAGCTGCACGCCGCGAACGCGAGGAACGCCACCATGCCGATCCCGAATGCGACGAGGGACGCGATGGATGACTTGCGCTGCGAAGCGGCCACCCTCTGCATCGTCTCCACATCCCCCTCAGTGAAGCCGGTCTGAGCGTGACCGCAGGCCGGGCAGACGATCTCCTTCATGTCGAAATCCACATCGAGCGGGAAATAAGTCCTGCATTCGGAACATGTGGCCATTATGGTTAACGCCATGGCTCCAACCTCCCAGGCAACCTTATCGGCCGCCACCCCTGATTCCTGCCCCAGACTCTTTACCGCATTCTCCGCCTCCGGTCAATCCTTTTTCGTCCGCCGCCCCCGACGGGGGGGCATGGCCGTAACCGCAGGGGTCGGAATGTATGGGGCTGGATGCCTCGCCTTCGCCCGCCCGGTCCGAAGGGCGCGGATCGGATATGCGTCCGGGCGCACCCCTCTCGACCCGCCTCCAAGGCTTTGCATTTACGGTAATGCCCCCCCGACTGTGGGGAGCGCATAGCCGTAAATGCGGATGCCAGCCGGGCGACTCGAGAGCTGGCGGAGGCAATCCGTGCAGACCCGGGGCGTGAGGCACCGGCCGGGCCAGCCTTCCCCTCAAAGTTTTTCTGGAAGCCCATATCCGACTTTGTAACTGCGGCCATGCATCCCGACCGTGTGGTCGCGCCTGCGCAGCCCCGGGTTCCGGTCAGGCGAGGTCCCGCTCCCGGAACAGTGCGCACGCCACCAGCAGCAGCGCCGCGGAATAGAGCGCGGCATAGGCGGCCGTTCCGGCGAATACCAGCGGAGGCAGAGGAACCGGGTCGTCCATGCGCGCCGTGGCCAGCGCATCGGCCACGTTGAACAGGTCGAGATCCGGGATGATGGCGCGGAGCAAAACGGCCGCGGGGCGGAAGCTGGCCGGCAGGGCGCTCGCCGCCAGCGACACAATGTAACCGGAGACATGGCCGGCCAGAAACAACGCCGCCGTGGCCAGGAAGGTGGGAACCAGCCCCGCGCGAGTTGAGACCGCCACGGCGGCGGCACAGAGGATCCACAGGTGGCAGAAGCTGGACAGAGCCCCGGCCAGCAGCCTGAAATCCCATCCTGGATCCGAGCCTCGGAACCGGAGCAGCAGGATCCCGAAGGCCGCAAAATACGCCGCCAGGAACGAGAATGCGGGATCGGGACCCCTCGACCTGATCCTGCGCGCCAGGGACGAAACGACCCCGGCCAGCACCGCCCCCGTTCCGCATGCAGCGCACCATGCGGCCATCTGCCACCGGCCGTCACCGTCGCAACGGAGGAAGCGCACCGTGGCCAGCAGCACGGCGGCCAGGCACGCGATCTGTATCCCGGCCCCGGCTAAGATGCCGAGGTATCTGCCGACGACGAAGGCTTCGCGGGAGATGGGCTTCGAGATCGCAGCCGCCGCCGTCCGCCTCTCGATCTCGCCGGATATGACCGTGGAACATGCCAGGGCAGCGGCTGCCGAAGGTATGGTCAGTATGGTCGAAAGCCCGAGGTCCACCACGACTTTAATCTCCTCGCCCATGTGGAACAGCGCGAATTCGGGTGCGGCAGCTATCAGCAGGGCGCCGATCACGCCCGTGGCGAGGAAGACCGGCTGCCTGACTGTTTCAAGCAGCGTGACGTGGGCCACGGCCGGTATCCCGCGGAAAAACGTCCCCATGCATCGCCTCCGAGCCGCCCGCTCCGGCGCCGTGCGTCGGCGCGGAACGCGCCGCGAAGGGATCAGCGGTATGCTTCCCCCCTCGCAGGGAAACTGCCCCGGACCGTCCGCGCCCCCTGGGCCACGAACCCACCCGCGCCGCCTGGAATTTTCTGTACAACAATCGGCACAGCTTGCACAGATAGTTTCTCAAGAATAAGGCCGCCAGGGCGTTTCCAGCGAGGCAGCCTCCGGCGGACCGGGAGCACTAGCGGCTCCCGGTCGCGATATGCCGGGATATCACGCGGGCGGTTGCCTGAAACCTCCCCATAGTGTAATTTCTTGGGTGGGACAGGAACCGTTCCCTGGGGGACGCGGAGGGTCTCGATACACGAACGAGTCTCCGGCCAGCCGCCCGGGCTGTTCCCCGGGGATGCGGAGGGTCTGCAGATCGCGGCGGGAAGGCAGCCCGCAGGGGACGGGGGCGCGATGGGCGCTATGGCGATTGCGTGAGGAGAATAGGCATTCCCGGGGGGGAAACCTGGCGCCGGAAGCCCCGCCGCGGAAGAGAACGCGAAGGAAGAGCAAGGGGAGGGACACATGCCGACGATGAAGCTACGCGATGTGAAGGTTGGCGAAGCGATACTGCACAGGGGAGAGGTATGGATCGTGTTTGACCGCCACGAACAGACCAGAGGGAATCTTCGGACGTATTGGCAGGTAAAACTGAAGAATCTTGAAAAAGGCAACGTATACGAGGAGAGATTTTCTCCCGACGATAATGTTGAAAAGGTCATCCTTAACAAAGCGGAGGCCGAGTACCTGTACCGCGACGGGAAGATGCTGGTGTTTATGGATCCGGAGAGCTACGATCAGATCAGCGTACCGGAAGACATGGTGCCGGAGCCGCAGCGGCCGTTCCTTGTGCCGAACATGCGCGCAACCCTTCTGAAGCTTGGAGATCGCGTGGTGCAAGTCGAGATGCCGCAAACGGTTACGGTCGAAGTTACGGACGCGCCTGATGGCGCTCGCGGAGATACGGCTACGAACGTAACGAAGGTCGTTACGATTGAGACCGGTGCTCAGGTCCGGGTGCCCGGCTACATAAAGAAGGGCGAGAAGGTCAAGATCCGCGTGGAAGACGGCGAGTTCCTTGGGCGGGCCTGACGCCTTTTTTACTCAAACTTCCCGGCGGATTTGCCGAAAAGAGAAAATGAGCGGCGGGCCCGGCGATGCGGAGGGCTGGAAGGCAGATTGTCGCGCAAGGTTGCCGGGACGGTTGGAGATGGGCGGCACAAAAACCTGTCCGGGAATCTCCGGACGGATCGGGCGGGACGCTGCGGAAATCTTGGGGGGCGACGATGTCGCGAAGTCGAGAGCGCAAAGCCGTAAGCTTCGCGGCGGCAGGTTTTCAGATCAGGCTTTGATTGCCGAAGCCGGCGGAGAGCAGGGGCTTGGCCAGATCCGGAAGGCGAAAGGACAGTCTTGAAGGATGGGGCGGGGCGGACGCCGGCGGACGGCAGTCCGGGGAGGCGCCCCGTCTCCCCGCAATTGATCAGGATGATCCGGCCGCCGTATGCCGGGCGGCATCCTTTTACTACAGCCAAGGGCACCTGAAGGAGGCCGAGGTCCTCTACCGGAGGGCCAGGGATCTTGCCCCCCACAGGGCGGCCTACCATAACAACCTCGCCAACGTGCTCTGCGACCTCGGGCGCCTGCGCGAGGGGATAGCGGAGTACGAGGAGGCGATAAGGCTCAGCCCGTCGCCGCCACCCGAGGCGGAGGCAAACCTGCGTCTGGCGCGGATGGAATTGCGCCTGATAGTGGAGCGGGTCGAGTTCCTGGAGCGGGCCGTCATACTGGAGGTGTGCGGGGCGCGTGAGAGGGTGGCGCTGGGATGCGCGCGCCTCCTTCAGGGACGGCCCGAGGACGCGCTCGCGGAATTCCGTAAGGCGGCCGAAATGGATCCCGATTGCCTCCCGGCGCGTCTGAACGCGGCCTTTGTGCACACCCTGCATCCGGAGGCTCTGACCCCGGTCGGGGAGGCAATCAGGGAGGCGGCCGAGGCCTCCGTGAGGTTTCCGAATGAGCCGAGGCTGCTGCTCCATCAGGGCGAACTTTATGAAGCGGCCGGACATTTCGACGCGGCGATGACCAGGTACCTCCAGGCCATCGAGCGTGCACCGAGATGTTCGGAAGCTTATATACTGGCGGGCCGCCTGGCCGAAACCTGCGGGCCATCCGCCGTCAGGAATGCGCTGGATAATCTGGACCGTTCCGCCAAACGGCGCATGGCCATGGTGAAACACGGCCCGGAATGGGCGGCGGCGCAGCTCGACCGCGCCTTTGCGCGTCTGATGCGCCACAGGGCGCTCGGCGAGCCGTTCAGACTTGCCGGGCCGCTCCTGAAGGCCGTACATACGGCTGTTGCCGGGGGCGGGGAAAGCGTCTGGGCATACAGGCTGTGGGGCGCGCTGCTGGAGGCGGCCGGAAAGCGCCAGGAAGCCGTCGCCAAGCTGACCGAGGCGCTGGCCCGATTCCCGCGCGATCCCTGGCTGGCGCACGATATAGGCGCGTTGAACCTCAGGGGAGGCGATCCCGAAGGTGCCGTCGCTTGGTTCGAAAAAGCGTCGCTCTGGGCGCCGGATGACGCCGTGCCGTTCCATTCCCTGAGGTATGCCTTCGAGCTCCTGAGACACTACGTAACCGAGGACGTGCGCTTCCAGCGCGCCATAGCCAGGGATCCGAACGATGCCCAGGCCCATTTCCAGATGGGCGTCGCTTCCCTCAATGCACTGAAGTATGGGGAGGCCGCCGGCTACTTCATAAAGACCCTGGCACTGGATCCGGGCATGGCCGAGGCGCGGTGCGGCCTGGCCAGGGCGCTGGCCCGCATGGGCAGGCATGCCGAGGCGCGCGCTGAGTACAAAAAGGCGCTCAATATGGACCCCGGCTGCATCGAGGCACTCAGGGGACTGACGGCGCTGGACCTCGAAGCCGGAGACGCCAGCGACGAGGTGCTGGCGAGGCTCGACAAGATACGTTCCATGACGCCATGAATATCGTGCTGATAGGTCCGCGCGGATCGGGGAAAACAGCCGTCGGCCGGGCGCTTGCGGAAAGACTCGGCCGCCCGCTGCTGGACACTGACGAAGAGGTCGAGAGGAAGGCCGGCAAAAGCATACGGGACATATTCGAACAGGACGGTGAGGGGCGCTTCAGAGATGTTGAGGCGGAAGTAGTGCGCGAGGCGGCGCGGCGCGACGGCATCGTCATAGCCACCGGGGGCGGGGTTGTACTCAGGCGCGAAAACGTCGAGGCGCTCAGACGTAACGGATTCCTCGTCCACCTTGACGCGCCGCCCGACACGCTCGCCGGCAGAGTGATGCAGGACGCGGCGACCAGGGCCCGCAGGCCGCCGTTGCTTCCTGGTCTTGACGAGGAGGAAGAGATCAGAAGGGTGATGGAAGCGAGGGCCCCTCTGTATGCCGCCGCCCGTCATCTCCGCCTGGACACATCATGCGCCTCGCCGGAGGAGGTCGCCGGGACTATAATCCGCGAGATGAGAAAATTCGAGGCCGCCGCGGCATCCGGCCCAGGGACATAAGAGCATGTCCGGAAACCTCCGGGCGGGAAGGAAGTCGGTCTTGGTCCCTGAACTCCGCGCTTGATGGTTTGGAACAGGCCCTGAGTTAGATGTGTGGCTGAGCCGCACATATGCCGCAGGGGAGGAGAACTCCAATGACCGTGTTTTCCAAGGTTCTTGGCGCGACAAGTGGACTTATAATACTGGCCCTGCTTGTGGGCGCTGTCTGGTTCTTCTTTATCCAGACGCCCTATCGCAGGTTCCTGCCGAAAAACGCCTCGGAAGTAATGGAAGAAACCATAATGGATCCATCCGCCGTTTCCACCACCTTCCTGAAGGCAAAGATCGGCAGCGAAGACTTCCAGAAATATTGTCAGGACCTCAAACTATCCCCTCTCAACGATCCGAACGTCTTTAAAGGGGAGGCATATCAGTATGCCAATTGGAAGGCAGAAAGGAAACCGGGCTGGTGGTCGCCATCCGAAAGCCTGACAGGTACTTGGTATGCCACTGAGAAAAGAAGTGTGGTGCTCGCGAAAATGGAAAGGGGCATCCTTTATCTGAAGGCCGTGTATTACTAGTGGCACTCCAAGGAGAAGTTCCAGCAGATTCCTTCCGATATAGCAGGCCTGTCGTAAGGCTTTGTTGATAACTTGCGCCGGTTTGGCTGAGTCATAACATGCGCTGCCGAAAATAGTTGCGAACTTTATTGTTGGAGAGGGACAGCCCATTCCAATCCTGTCTGATGCACCGTTTGAGCTACAATTGCCTTTTCTACAATATGTTGTGACCCTCTAAGCCAGTGAAAGGCATCTTATCTAAGGGCCTGAATCCAGAAGCCTCCGGACGGATCGGGATGGACGCTGCTGCGGGGAAGCTGGGCGTCGTGGGAACTTTTGGACGGGATCGTAATGCCGGCAAGGATGCCAATGCTCCCAGCGGTTACGGCCATGCACCCGATTTCTCCAAATTCGGGTGAATTCGATACG
Organism: Planctomycetota bacterium; assembly: GCA_026417845.1. Taxonomy (GTDB): domain Bacteria; phylum Planctomycetota; class SZUA-567; order H5-PLA8; family CALKMO01; genus CALKMO01. The sequence continues at coordinate 11,135 of JAOACM010000009.1, forward strand.
CGGATTTGCCGAAAACTTTAAAGGAGAGATTGCCGGCGCAGGGGACCGGTCCTCTCCGTGAACTTCGGGATCTGAATTGTCGGGAGCAACCATGACGAAGATTGTATGCCCCTTGTGCAAGTCGGGATTCGAGGCTCAGTTGAGTCCGGGCAAAACAGCGGTCAACTGTCCGTCCTGCCATGTGGCCTTCGACGCAGCATCCCAATTGCTTAAAAGCAGGCAGCGCCAAGTCTCGCCTTCCGGCGGGACCAGCCCGGGCAAGTCGCCATCGGAAGACCCCAGGGAAGGAGCATCCGCCTGCGCGACAGCCTCGGCTCCTGCAAAACCGGCGGATGCATCGGTCAGACCGGTGGAATCGCCTGCGACAACAGCGCCGGCATCGGCGGTTACTTCGGTGGCGGTGGCGAAGGAGACACATCCTGCCACGACATCCGCGGTTCCTGGTGGCGGAGGTCCCGCAGGATCGCATCAGCCGTCGGAACAGGTCCGGCTGCCAGCCTGTTCGACCGGTGGTGGGCCGAAACGGGGTATTGCCGAGCTGTTGCGGCCAACCGCAGCGGTTTCTTCTGCCGACGTAACTCCAGCGGCCGCGACGCAGCCGGCTGACGCGGGTAATAACGCGGCGGGTGCCAAGCCGTCTGTGCCGGTTGACGGGCGCATAGCTCGCCTGCCGGTTAAAATAGGGTGCAAGTACAAACCGCCGACGGAAGATCCGAAAGGCGCGGACGGAGAATCCCCCCAGACGTGCACAGCGGGGGCGCGGGGGGCAGATGGAGGAGACCGCCGGGCCGCTTCGGGGCGGACGGTCAGCCCGGTGCCACGGGCCGAAAGCGCGGTATCCGCCGACTCAGGGCCAAAGGCCGAATCCGCATCCGCCGGGTCGAAGGACGGATCCGCACCCGCCCGGCAGACCTCCGAAGCGGGCGCCGGCAACCGGTCCGCGGGGAGCGGAGAGCGGAAGGTCGAGCGGAAAGAAAGCGGGGACCGGCTGGCAGCCGGGGTGCGGGCAGCCGAAGACACCGGAGCCGTTTCTTCCGCCAGAGCCTCGGGGGAGGGCGGAGGCGCCGGAGCACCGGGGATGGCGGACGCCGCGGTCCGCGCCGGGACCGTTGCCGCTGGCGGATCCGCGGGGGCTGGGATGGCCGCTGCATCTGGAGGGAAGGGGGCAGCCGGTATCCCGGGAGATGCCGGAAAACGGCCTGAGGACTCCGGGCAGCTCAAAGGTTCGGATGAAGACAGGGTGCTGGAGAGCCACCCGCGTTCGCCCGACGGGAAGCGGACGTCCGGCGCCCCGGGTACGCGGGGCCCTGTATCCGGCGATGCGTTCGGACACTACAAAATTGAGGGCGAGATATCGAGGGGCGGGATGGGAGCGGTGTTCCGCGCCCGCGATACCCGCGACGGCAGGCGCTTAGCGCTCAAGGTGATCTCCGCCGGAGGCGCGGCGGGCGAGGAAGAAAAGAAGCGTTTCGCCCGCGAGGCCAGGACGGCTGAGGGGCTGAAACATCCGGGCATCGTCCAGATATACGAAGTGGGGGAAGTCGCCGGGCAACCGTTCATAGCGATGGAGCTGGTTGACGGCAGCAGCCTCGATCGCATCATCCGTTCCCACGACAAGGGCATGCCGGTGACAGAGGCGATCCACATCATGGTCGCCATCGCCGATACCGTCTCGTACCTTCACCAGAACGGTCTCGTCCATAGAGACCTGAAGCCCGCCAACATACTCCTGGACCCGCTGGGCGTCCCGAAGGTCGCGGACTTCGGGCTGGTGCGCGACGTCGAGGAGCTGACGCGGCTTACGCAGTCCGGCTCCGTCGTCGGAACTCCGGCCTACATGGCACCGGAACAGGCCCGCGGCGAGGAATCGGTGGACGCCCGCTGCGACGTGTGGGCGCTGGGCGCCATGCTGTACGAGATGCTGACCGGCAGGCCGCCGTTCCGGGCCGACAACGCCCTGCGCCTGATGCTGAAGATAACCAGGGATGACCCGACGCTGCCGAGGCTCGCCAACCCGGCCATCCCGAAGGACGTCCAGACGATAATCATGAAATGCCTGGAGAAAGATCCCGCCAGGCGCTACAGGGATGCGGGCGAGCTGAGCGCCGACCTGACCGCCTTCCTCGAAGGGAAACCAATAGCCGCCCAGCCGCCATCACCGCTGCGGAAGGCCATTAAGGCGGTGGACGCGAAAAGGTCCTCGATACTGACCGGCGTGGCCGCCGTCGCGGTCATCGCTGCGATACTGTGGGGACTGAGCTGGGTGCTGAGGGAACCCGGCGCCGACAGGCTGCTGGAGGAGGGTTACGCGGAGCTGAAAGCCGGGAACGCGAAGTCAGCCGAGGAAAAATTCAGGCGGGCCGTTGTCGCGAGTCCCGAGGAGGGCCGCTGTTATCTGGCGCTGGGGATGAGCCTTGGCACACAGGCCGTTGACCGCAAGGCCGGCGTCGTGGCCGACAAAACGAAGTTCCAGGAGGCCTGCGTCGCTCTGAAGAAAGCCCGCGACGTCAATCCGGCGCTGACCGGCGAGAGCCGCGCGTTCATGGCGAAGATGCTTTCGTGGGTCGGGGCCTACGAGCTGGCCGTAAAGGAGCTTGAGGCGGCCGTCCAGAGCGAGCCGCGCAACCCGGAAAGGCACGCCGCGCTGGGAATGGCCTGCTGGCACGCTGGGAGCAGGACCGGACGCCGCGAGTACCTCGAAAGAGCCTACAGGGCCTTCCAGAGCGTAGTGGCGCTGCAACCCGGCCACCCGAGGGCATCGCAGTACATGCGCGAGTTGAAGGAAAACTGGTTGACTGCCAGACAGGCAAGCGCGCGATGAGGCCGCGGACAGGCTTAGCTCCTGTGCGCCTTGATAAGGCGCTTGGAGTAAAAATCGCGGAAGGCGCAATCCGGCGCCCTCTGGAGAGCCGGGGCAAGAACCCTCGCCGTTCGCCCGAATCCCACTCTCATACGGGAACATCGCAACCGGTTCGGGGATACGGGTTTTCTCTGGGGAGTTTGGGGAATATCCCTCGGCCCCCCGCGCGAATCTCCCTCCAATCCAAGGACAGCGCAACCGGCTCGTGAGACAGCACAATGGGGAGACGGCAGGCAATTCACGACCGGCTTGGAACCTGTCCGGAACTCCCATCCGGGGCGCCAGGGCTTGCTCGGGCATAAGCCGCGCGCCGGAGGTTTTTGGATAGGCTCTTATTACGGCCGGTCGCCTTCAGGGCGCATTGCCGGACGCCTTGTCCGGAACGACGGTTTCCTCCTCGACCCAATCTCCGCCCGGACGATCTTCTCTACCTGTCTGCCGGGTTTCCCGTTTCGGTCCGGATTCCCGCTCACGGCCCGGTTCCCGTTCCGGCTCCCGATCGCCGCCGATGCCGGGCTTCCTGTCGGTCTCCCGATCCCGCTCCGGCCGGCCCCCGACGGACGGGTAGCGGCCCATCTCCGGCCTGAGCGTCGCAGGTATCTCGTAATCGCGCCTGGCCGTCTCGCCTCTGCCTGCCTTGATGCCCCCCAGCACCGGATCCCACAGCCAGACCCATTTTTCGAATTCAGCAGCCGCCGGCCTGAAGCGTCTCAGAACCTTAGACGGTTCCTTCCGCGTCCAGGCCCCGTAACGCTTCTCATAGAACCACAGCTCCATCCGCCAGATCACGAACGGCTCCCGGTCGCGCAGCGACGTCCGCCCGCGGCGGATGAGCTCCATCAGCAGGACGGCGTTCTCCGAATTGCCAGCGATGCGCAGACAGCGCTTTTCGTCCTCGAATGTCTTCATGCCCAGCGCGTGGGCGCGGACGGCATCGGCGTCCTCCCGATCCAGCGGGCCTGGAGCTTCAGCGGCCGGGTGCAGATCAACGCCTTCGATCCGCCATCCGTCGGAGGTCTCGATGTACAGGTCGTATGCGCCGGGCGGCAGGTTCGCGACGGAATACGTCCCGGTCTTCGGGTCGAACGATGCCGGAAATTCCCGTATTTCGACGTGCGTCGCTATAGGCTTTTGCCTGACGTCGCGGTCGAGCGCCAGTACGCGCCTGACCTTGTCCGGCGGCTTTATCGTGCCGCTTATTTCGCCGGCCGCCTCCGGCATCGCAGCGCTCTCGCTCGTGCGCCCTTTTCCGGACCGGCCAACCTTTCCAGCCCCGGTCGCCTCTCCGGTTTTTCCGCCTTCCGCTTTTCCGGCTTCGATTGCCCCCCCGGTTCCGGGCTGTCCCGCTTCCCCGGTCCTGCGCGCCTTATCCCACGCTCCGGCCTTTGCGGCGTCTTCTGCTTCTTCCGCGCCATACGCCGTTCCGCCCACGGCGACCGGGGAGATAGCAATCACGATCGCTGCCAGGAACATCGCCGCTGCCGTGGCGACCGGCGACGCCATCGCATCAACTGCGGTGCGGTCCGAGCGACTCATGCGACCCACGCTCAAGCCTCCGTACGCGGCCTTTCTGTCGCCTGCCTGTACCGGCTGGCGTACTCAGTGCCTATCCCAAAACTTCCCGCTGAGCAGTAGGCCCAGCTGAGCGTATAAGCTGTCCGCCGGAGGTTTTCGGACAGGATCTTAAGAGGCGCCGCCTCGTATCCGGCCGTTGCCTCCTCCCGCCCTCCGGCCGCCCGGTCGGGTTCCGCCACAGGGGTGGCTTTCTGGAAGTTCCATCCGACCGCCATTCGCTTGCCCTCCGGTATCGCAACGGATAATACCTCGCATGTCACTCGGATGCCAGGAGGCGCAGGGCATGAGGAAGCCGCATCTTTTCCTGCTGGCCACAGTTGCCGTCGCTGCGGCGGCGTTCGTCTACGACCGTCCGCGGCATTCCGCGAAGTCAGCGGCCGCCTCCGGGACCGGGCCAGTCTTATTTCCCGCGCGATCGGACCGGGAGGAAGAGATCGAGCTTACATACTGGGAGAAGTGGACAGGCTTTGAAGGCGAGGCGATGAAGGCCACGGTCGCGGCGTTCAACCGGAAGCGGGTAAGGAACGCCGCGGGCCGGATCATCCGCGTCAATCTGCTGACTACCAGCCAGATTGATCGCAAGGCGATGCTCGCCATAGCCGGCGCCAACCCGCCCGACCTGATCGGTCTGTTCTCCTACAACATACACGTCTTCGCCGGCAAGGGCGCGCTGATGGAGCTCGACGGTTACCTGCGCAGGTACGGCATCCGGGAGGAGGATTACATCCCGTGCTACTGGCGGTTGTGCCGATACAAGGGGAGTATGGTTTGTCTGCCGACTACGCCGGCCACCATCGCGCTGTACTGGAACAAGGACCATTTTGCCGAGGTCAGGCTGGACCCGGAGCGGCCGCCGGGAACGCTGAGGGAACTGGATGAGTATGCCGAGCGGCTTACGGTCCGCGACGGGGGAGGCAGATATGTCCGGCTGGGCTTTCTACCACCCGAACCGGGCTGGTGGAACTGGGGCTGGAGCCTGTGGTTCGGCGGCAGGCTCACGGACGACGAAGGGCGCATAACCGCCGACAGGCCGGAGAACGTAGCGGCGCTTGAATGGGTGCAATCCTACTCGAAGAAGTACGGGACGAAGGGATTGCAGTCGTTTCGGGGGGAGTTCGGGCCGTTCCAGTCGCCTCAGAATGCGTTTTTCTCCGGCCGCGTCTCGATGGTCCTTCAGGGAGTGTGGTTTGCCAACTTCATAAGGCGGTTCGCACCGAAGATGTTTGAAGAGGACCGCTGGGGCTGCGCACCGTTCCCGTCGGCCGTGCCGGGGCTGGAAAACGTCACGATAGCCGAAGCCGATGTGATCGCCATACCCGTGGGCGCGCCGCATCCGGATGAGGCCTTCGAGTTCATACGGTTCGTCAATTCGCGCGAGGGCATGGAACTGCTGTGCACTCTCCAAGGCAAGCACACGCCGTTTAAGGAGGTCAGCCGGGAATTCCTCGAAAACCACCCCCATCCGAAGATCGGGCTGTTCATAGAGCTGGCGAAGAGTCCCAACGCGTGGACCACGCCCCAGACGCCGCTGTGGCTGGAGTACCGGCTGGCGCTGTCAGCGGCGTTCGACAGGGTATGGCTGCTTAAGGCATCGCCGGCGGAGGCGCTCAGAGACGTGCAGCGCGAAATGGAGGCGCGGGATGCGGCCGAGCGCGCCAGGGAAGCCCGCCGCGCCGGGACCGGCGCGGACCGGCGGGGGAGATAGGCAAAGCCCTTGTGTAATTGTCCGCCGCGTTCGGGTTGCGGCTGCTATTAATAGCCTGTCCGGAAACCTCCGGACAGGATTGGGCTGGACGCTGTGGAAACCTTGGGCGGCGAGGGAGTTTTTGGACAGGCTCTTGATCCCTGGGATCCCTCATAGCGGTACTGCCTCTCGAATGACCGTTCCCGGATGCGCGCCTTGAGCCCGCGCTCGGTGACCATGTCCACCCGGCAGCTTGGAAGTCTCTCCAGGTCATACTGGAGTCCGCCGGGGGCAAAAAGAGTCCCGCCCGGGATCGAGTTCCACGATGAAATCTGCGTCGCTTTGCGCGTCGGCATCGCCGCGGGTCAGAGGACCGGACACTCGCACGTTTCGGGCGCCGTGTCCGGCGCAGATGCGCAGGATTTCCTCCTGCTTCTCCTTCAACAGCCGTTCGAGCATCATGCAATGCTCCCGGTTCCTCCAGGTTGGACCGGTGCGCCAAACCTTTCGCCGCCGCCGGACACAAGGTGTTCTTCCGGATCCGGATTCGCGCCCGGCGGCAGGCTTCGTTCAGCCCTCCAGGCCCAGGATGGCCCGCTTGCCCTCGCCCAGCCTGTGGAAGGGAAGTTCCTCCACGCCCTCGACCCCCGCTGTTCGCGCCGCCGATTCGACGGCCTCGCGGAACTCGACCGTGTCGTTGACCCCCGGCACCCTGGGGATTCGCAGGCGTATCCGCGCGCCGGCCGCGCCGAGGCGGGCCAGGTTATCGAGGATCGGGGCCAGGGGGACGCCGGTGAGCGCCTCGTGCCGGGCGGCGTCGGCCTTGATGTCGAAAAGCCACAGGTCCACAAGTGGCACGAGGGCGTCCAGGTCGGCGGCCCGGCCGAAGCCGGAGGTCTCCACGCACGTTTCGATCCCTTCGGAGCGGCATGCGGCGAGCAAGTAGGCGCTGAACTCCGGCTGCGCCAGCGGGTCGCCTCCCGACAGGGTGATCCCTCCGCCGGAGAGATCGTAAAACTCCCTGTCGCGCAGCACCTCCGCCATCACCTCGCCGACCGTGACGCGGCGCCCTACGATCTCCAGCGCCAGCGAAGGGCAGCTTTCGGCGCAGCGGCCGCAGACGATGCACTCCCTGCGCTCGATCCGGTGATCGCCGCGATCCGCCTTGTGCGCCCCGCGGGGGCAGACGCGGAGGCACGCGCCGCAGCCGACGCACCGTTCCGGCCTGAAGGCCAGCTGCGGGCCGGGATCCCACGATTCGGGATTGTGACACCACCTGCAGCGAAGCGGACAGCCTTTGAGGAATACGGTCGTGCGGATGCCCGGCCCGTCGTGGATCGAGAAGCGCTGGATGTCGAATATCATTCCGGAGGAGGCTTCCGCCGCCTCAGCCATGGGCGCGCCTCCTGATGATATCGTCCTGCACTTCCGGACTCAGGTTCGTGAAGTATGCCGAGAAGCCGCTTACGCGCACAACGAGGTTACGGTACTTTTCCGGCTCGCGGCGGGCGGCCAGCAGCGTCTCGTTGCCTGTGAAGTTGAACTGAAGTTCCGGGATGCGATGCCTCACGAAAAAGCCGGTGAGGGCCGCGAAGCGCCGCGCCCCGGCCTCGTCCTGGAAAAACGCCGGCTCGAACTTCATGTTGATTACCGTGCCGCCGACCACGCAGCGGTAATCGGGTACGGCCACGGAGCGCAGGAAGGCGGTGGGGCCCTTCATGTCGCGGCCGAAGAACGGGCTGGCCGCGTCGGAGAGAGGCGTGCCCTTCCGGCGGCCGTCCGGCGTGGCTCCGGTCTCCCGGCCCGCGGCGATGTTGCTGATGTTGGCGGCCATGAGCGGCACGAAGCGTCCACCGTCGGGCGTGCGGTGTTTGAGACATTCTCCGGAAGTCCACGCCACGATGTCGGCGGCCAGGCGGTCCACGCAGGGATCGTCGTTGCCGTATTTCGGCGCGCGGTTGAGGAGCATCTGGCGGAGGGGCTCGCGACCTTCGAAGTCGGATTCAAGCGCCGCCATGAGCTCCCCCCATGAGATGCGGCGCTCCTCGAAGACCAGCCGCCTGACTGCGGCGAGCGAGTCGGCCACGGTGGCCAGGCCCATCACCGCGACGCCGTGGAACCTTGGAAATTCCGCGCCCCCCGCGTTTATGTCCGCGGCGCGGGCGATGCAATCGCGGGTGAGAGCTGAGAGGAACGGATCGGGAAAGCGGTCCGGCGGGAACCGCTCGATGTGGCGGTTTATCGCCGCGGCGTGGACGGCCATGTCGGCCGCGAGGACTTCGCGAAACCGGGCGACGAGCCGTTCCCAGGCCGGGGCGGAAACGCCGCGGAGGTCGGCCATGGCCTTCAGCAGGGACCGCGGCGCGTTGAAGCGGCTGTCCGACCATGCCGCCTGCCTGCCGGGAAGCATGGTTTCAATGCAGCCGACCATGCAGTAATCGCGCGATATCTCCGCGGGTATGCCTATGCCGGTCAGCCCCTCGACCAGCACGTGATCGTTAAAAATGGCCGGGAACCCCAAGCCGGTCCTGATCACTTCGAAACACGCGCGGTGGAATTCCGGAGGAGAACCGTCGTGGAACCGCGCGCTCAGGTTCGTGTGCGGCGATCTGACCCTCGCAGTGGCCTCGAGACACAGGTAGCTGATCTCGTTGGTGGCGTCCCGCCCGTCGGGCGTGAGGCCGCCGATGCATATGTTCGTAACCTCGCCAAGCTCTTCCATCCGGGTCCACAGGTGGCATACGAGGTCGAGCGCCCCTTCGCGCGTGAGGCGGCCGGCGGCGAGGTCGCCGCGGTAGAACGGCAGCATGTACTGGTCGAACCGCCCGATGGCCATCGCGTAGCGTCCCTCGCTGACGAAGGCCATGTGCGTGAGCCATACGAGCTGGAGCGCCTGGCGGAACGTCCCCGGGGGCGGGCCGGCGATCGCGTCCAGGCACGACGCAAGCTCCACGTCGCCGAGGCGGCGGGCTTCTTCAGAGTGGCGGCGAACGAAGGCCCTGAGCGCCTCGAGGCAGATGATCGCCGAATCCAGAAATTCGCGTTCCTTTCGGCCGGTGCGCTCCAGCATCGAGCGCCTGGCGCGCCTGATATAGCCGTCTATGCCGATGCGCAGGAGCGTCGGGTAGTCGGGGAGCGTGTGGTCGAACCCCGCCAGGAAATCGCGCTGCCCCCGCTCACCGGCTGCCGCGACCGCCTCATCGAATTCGCGCTGGCCGGTTCCTCCGGGGAGCTCGCGCGAGCGGAAGCCGAGCCGGCTGCCGCATACCGATTCGCCCTCGTAGAAGTGCAGCGGGATATTTTCGAGTACCGAGGCGAAGGCCCGGGCGCGGACGACCGTTTCGGGTTCCCCGCGGTGTCTGAGGAACGCGATCCCGCGCCAGTACTTCCGCAGGTCGGGATTGCCGCTCAGGTCTCCGCGGTCCCTGGCTGTACGAATAGCGTCCAGGACGCGACGCCAGTCACCCATTCCCGCCATCCAGCACCACCTTTACCGCCCCGCCCGATTCCGTCGCCTCCATCGCTTCGCCGACCCGCGCCACGGGGTACCGGTGGGTGATGCAATCCGCGAATATCTTCTGCAACCGGCGGTCGCTTGCCAGGAAGCGCAGGTAAGCGCCTGCGTCCGCAAGCTTGTACTGTCCGCTTCCGACGATGCGGACGGCCTTGAACGTGATCGTCTGCGGCTGGATCTCCACCGGTCCGCTGCTGGAATACTGGCCGGGGACGATGTAGCGGCCGCGCGTCCGGACCAGGCCAAGCCCCTCCGGTACAGCCTGGGGCGCGCCGCTGGCCTCGAGGACCACGTCGGCTCCGTCACCACGGCGGAGCCTGGCGGCCAGACCGCGGACCGCCTTAAGTCGCGCCCCCGGTTCCGTCTTCCGGAAATCAAAAACCAGGCGCGCGCCGAGCCGGCGCGCGAGTTCCAAACGTCCGGGCTGACGGCCGGACCCGATGGCCGCCACCGCGCAGCCGGCTTTCGCCGCCCATGCCACGGCGAAAAGCCCAAGCGGCCCCGTTCCCTGGACCACGACCACCTCACCACGCTGCAGATTTCCCGCGAAATCGAATGCCCGTATGGCCGTCGGACCGGCGCATGGGAAGGCGGCCACCGCATCAATCGCTAGGCCGTCCGGCACCCGCACGAGGTTCCCTGCGGGGCTGTGCAGCCACTCTGCGAATCCGCCGAAGAAGTGCGGCGCCCTGTCGGGATCGCGCAGATAGGTGACTCCGAACCTGAGGCAGCTTGCGGTCTCGCCCCGCCGGCAGTTGAAGCACTTGCCGCATGGTTTCGCCACGCACGCTATGACGATATCGCCGGGGCGCAGCGGAGAGCCAAGGCCGTCCCGCCTGCTCCCCCTGCCCAGCGCCTCGACCCTCCCAACGAACTCGTGTCCCAGTATGAACCTGTTCCCGGGCAGGCTCAACCGGCCCGCGTGTATATGCACGTCGGTCCCGCAGATGCCGGAGCGGACCATGCGCAACAAAACTTCCCCGGGACGCGGGGGAAGTACCGGGTAGCGTCGCAGTTCGAACTTCCTTCCGGGGCCGGTCCACACCGCCGCCAGCCCTTCGGTTGCCATTCGGGCGCCTCCTGTATATCGCATAAAGGAACCGCGGCCGTCCAGCGATCCGGAATATTCTTACATATTATGCGCGCGGGATCAAAGCGCAAAGAGAATCTCCGGCCAAGGGCCCGGCCCGATCCCGTCTCCACGTCTCCAGTCGCGGCGGATACGTTCTCCTGCGATTGCGGACGCGGGCAGGAAGGGGGTAAATAGTTACCTTAATTGCTGCGCTCGCGGCGGCCTTTGTTAAGAGACCGGAAGAAAAGCGTCGGGGCGCATATCGCGGGGAGGCGCGGAATAAATGGCTTCGATGAAACGCGAAAGGACGGTCGGTCTGGCGTTCGCTCTTCCATGGCTGATCGGGCTTTCGCTGTTCGTACTGTATCCCTTCCTGGCGTCCTTCTACTACAGCCTCTGCGACTACTCGGTGCTCGAAGGTGCCGTCTGGTGCGGAGCGGAGAATTACAGGGCGCTGCTGGAGGACGAGGTTTTCCTGATGTCCGTGCGGGCGACGGTCCTGTACGCGCTGCTTTCGATCCCGGCAGGCATAGTCGTATCG